>NZ_CAHJXA010000334.1 GCF_903644135.1 Sphingomonas bacterium
CACCTGGTCGGTCGCCTCCTCGCCCGAGACATAGGCCACCGAAGCGCCGGCCGCCGCCATCTTCGCCGCCGCCTGGAGCAGCAAGGTCGACTTGCCGATCCCAGGATCGCCGCCGATCAACGTCGCCGACGCCTCGACGAACCCGCCGCCGAGCGCTCGATCGAGCTCGGCGATGCCGGTCGCCATCCGCGGCGGCAGCGTGACCTCCGCATCGAGACCGACCAGCTCGATCGTCCGCCCACCGCCGCGCAGGTCGTGCTTGGCTTGGAACGGCGTGACCACCGCCCCTGCCTCCTCGACCAGGGTGTTCCACTCGCCGCAATCGGCGCACTGCCCCGCCCAGCGCGACGACACCGATCCGCAGGCCTGGCAGACATAGCGTTTCTGAAGCTTGGCCATCGCGGCATCCTAACGGAACAAGTCAGGAACGCCAAGCGGCTCATGCCATCATCGCGCCGCAATCGCTCGGCTAAGCCCGCGCCATGCAGCCGTCCGATCTCCGCGTGGCGTTCTTCAGCGGAAACTATAACTATATTCGCGACGGCGCGAACCAGGCGCAGAACCTGCTCGTCGGCTACCTCCTGGCGCAGGGCGTCCAGGTCCGGGTCTATTCACCGACGACCGACCAGCCTGCATTTCCGCCGGTCGGCGACCTGGTGAAGGTACCGGGCTTCTCGTTCCCGGGCCGCGCAGACTACAAGCTTGGTCGCTATTTCCCGCGCGAGACCCGCGCCGATGTCGAGGCGTTCGCACCCAACCTGATCCACGTCTCCGCGCCCGAGTTCCTCGGTCATGGTGCGCTCACTTATGCGCGGCGGCACCGCATCGCGACGGTGGCGGCGCTGCACACTCGCTTCGAGACCTATTTCCGCTATTATGACATTGGCTTCATCGAGCCGACCATCCAGTGGATCCTGCGGCGCTTCTACAACCGGGTCGACCGCGTGTTGGTACCGACGCCATCGATCGTCGCGCTGATCCGCGAGCAGGGCGTCACCACGCCGACCTCGATCTGGCCGCGCGGCGTGGATCATGACCGCTTCCGGCCGGGCGCGCGCAGCCTGGAGTGGCGGCGTTCGCTCGGCATCGGCGACGACGAGATCGCGATCGGCTTCCTCGGCCGGCTGGTGCTGGAGAAGGGCCTGGACGTGTTCGCCGACGTGGCGACCACGCTGCGCGCGCGGGGCATACCCCATCGCGTGCTGGTCGTCGGCGAGGGGCCGGCGCGCGATGCCTTTGCAGAACGGGTGCCCGAAGCCGCCTTTGCCGGCTTTCAACGCGGCGACGATCTCGGCCGAGCGGTTGCGTCGATGGACATCCTGTTCAACCCCAGCGTCACCGAGACCTGGGGCCAGGTGACGTCGGAGGCGATGGCGTCGGGCGTCCCCGTCGTCGCCGCCCGCGCGACCGGCGCGGTCGACCTGGTCGACGACGGGGTGACCGGCCTGCTCGTCCACCCGTATGAGGCGGAGGCCTATGCGGACGCGATCGCCCGGATCGTCGCCGACCCGGCGCTGCGCCGGTCGATGGGCGAGGCGGGCCACGCCAAGGCGGAGAGCTATCGCTGGGATGCGGCGAGCCAGCTGGTGCTGGACGCCTATCTGGATGTCCTCGCCGAGCGCAGCCCGCCTACCTGCTAACCGGCCGCTCGCCAGTCGAAGGTCAGCGGTGCCTCGCGGAACGCGAAGCGGTCGAGATGGCGTGCCACCGCGCCCTGCAACGCCTCCAACTGCTCCGCGGACGTGGCATCGATCCTGACCGTCAGCACGTCCGCGCCGGCGTCCATCGTCGCCACCCCGTCGCCCGGATGATCCGCCCCGCGCGCATCGCGTGGGAAGGTCACGGTGCCGTGCTCGGGGGTGAACTCGACCGCCAAGTTGTGCTGCCAATGCTTGCACAGCTGCTGCAGGTACTTGCTCGCGTTGGCGGTCGGCACCAGCGCGACGGCGGCTTGAGGCGCGCTCATCGCAGCCGCTCGATCTTCTGGGCGAGCTCGTCGATCATCGCCGCGACATCGTGCAGCGTGTCGGGCGTCATGTCGCCGCGCGACACGCGCTGCCTGATCGCAAGCCCGAGGTTGCGCACCGCACGCCACACCGGCGACCCAGTCCACTCCTCGCGCTTGCCGCCAAGATGCGCCAGCCGTTCCATCAGGGCGGCGACGACGTCCGCATTCTGCTCAAGATGGCGGCGGCCTTCGTCGCTGACCGCGAAGCGCTTCTTCGCGCCCTCCGACTGCTGCTCGCCGATCATCCCCATCTCGTCGAGCAGGGTGAGAGTCGGGTAGACCACTCCCGGGCTCGGCGCATAGGCACCGCCGGTCAGCGTCTCGATCTCGCGGATCAGGTCGTAGCCGTGGCGCGGCTCATCGGCGATCAGCTTGAGCAGGACCAGCCGCAGCTCGCCACCGTCGAACATCCGCCGCGCGCGGCCACCCTCGCGACCGCCGCCGCGCTCGCCGAACTCCATCGAAAAGCCGCCGAAATCGAAGCCGCCGCGCGAGCCGCCGCCGCCCCGCTGGCCACCCCATCGGCCGGGATTGGGGCCAAAGCCCCGGTCATGCATGTGAAATCTCATCGTTGTTCTCCTTCGTATCACGATGGAGCTTAGATATATCTTAAAGACGAGTAGTCAAGATGTATCTTGATTCCGTCATGCCGGACTCGATCCGGCATCCCGCTACCTTCTTGAGCCAGAAGCGAGACCCCGGCTCAGGGCCGGGGTGACGGCAGGTGACGGCGCGCGCGTGGCCCCCTACATCCACGACATGGCCGACCTGTTCGCCGCCTTCGATCCCCCCGCGCCTGAGCCGGCCGCCGCCGACTCGCCGCTCGCCGACCGCCTGCGCCCACAGCGGCTGGCGGACGTCGTCGGCCAGGAGCACCTGACCGGACCCGACGGCGCGATCGGGCGGATGGTGGCGGCGGGGCGGTTGTCGTCGATCGTGCTGTGGGGCCCGCCCGGCACCGGCAAGACCA
>NZ_CAHJXA010000335.1 GCF_903644135.1 Sphingomonas bacterium
GAGCGGAACGCCATCGCCTTCAAGCTGCGGCCATCGTCGCCGGCGACCACGGCGCGGACATGGCCGTTGCCGACCACCTCGGCGCGGACGATGCGGACCGGCCCGGCGACCACCCGCGGGCTCGGCCAGCCCATGCCGTAAGGGCCGCCGGCGTCGAGCGACTCGACCAGCGTCGGCGTCACCCCTCCCGCCGCCAGCACCGCGTCGAGCAGCAGCGTGCGTCCCTCGCGGGCACGATCGACCCTGGCGGCGAGCCGCTCCTCCAGGAAGTCGGCGAACGCGGCGACGTCGCTGGCGGCGATCGTCAGCCCCGCCGCCATCGCATGACCACCGCCGGCGACGAGCAGCCCCGCCTCCTTGGCCGCGAGCACCGCCTGACCCAGGTCGATCCCCGCGATAGACCGCCCCGAGCCCTTGCCGATGCCGTTCTCGTCCAGCGCGATGACGATCGCGGGGCGGCCGAGCGCCTCCTTCAGTCGTCCGGCGACGATGCCGATCACGCCTTGGTGCCAGCCATGACCGGCGACGACGACGACACGGCGATCGCCGAGCGCCAAACCCGCTGCCGCTTCCTGCACCCCAGCCTCGACCAGCCGGCGCTCGTCGTTGAGGCGGCCGAGTTCGGCGGCCAACGCGGCAGCTTCGGCGGGGTCACGGGTAGTGAGCAGCCGGACGCCGAGATCGGCCCGACCGACGCGGCCGCCGGCGTTGATCCGCGGCCCGAGTGCGAAGCCGATGTCGCTCGCCGAGGGCGGCTTGGTCAGCCGCGACACGTCGATCAGCGCGGCAAGGCCGATGTTGCGCCGTGCGGCCATCACCTTCAGCCCCTGGGCGACGAACGCGCGGTTGAGACCGTGCAGCTGGGCAACGTCGGCGACGGTGCCGAGCGCGACCAGGTCGAGATGGTCGATCAGCCGCGGCTCGGGCCGGCTCGCGAAGAAGCCGCGTGCGCGCAACGTCCGCAGCAGCGCCGCCGCCAGCAGGAAACAGACGCCCACCGCAGCAAGATGGCCGTGCGCCGCGCCCTCGGCTTCGTCGAGCCGGTTGGGATTGACCACCGCATGGGCATGGGGGAGCGCCGACGCGCATTGATGATGGTCGACCACCACCACGTCGACCGCCGCGTCGCGCGCCGCAGCCAGCGCCTCGAATGCCTGCGCGCCGCAGTCGACGGTAACGATCAGCGTCGCACCCTCGGCCGCAAGCCGGCACATCGCCGGACCGGACGGACCGTACCCCTCGGTCAGCCGATCGGGAATGTACGGCCGCGCCTCCAGCCCCAAGTCGCGCAGGACCAGCAGCAGCAGCGCCGCCGACGTCGCGCCGTCGACGTCATAGTCGCCGAAGATCGCGACCGGCTCGCGCGCTTCGACCGCGTCGGCCAGCCGGGCGGCGGCGCGGTCCATGTCGCGGAAGATCGACGGGTCGGGCATGAAGCCACGGATCGACGGCGTCCGGTGACGCTCCAGCGCCTCGCGCGGTGCGCCGCGAGCGAGCAGCAGCTGGGTAAGGAGGTCGTCACCGCCGCTATCCTCCCGCCGATCGGCAGCGAGCGCGCGCCAGTGCCAAGGCTGCCCCAGGATGGACGAAGCGACACCCAGCACATGCGGCGGACCAGAGGTCACGCGACCAGCCAGGCGGCTTCGCGAAACCATTTCGTCACGATGTATTTGACCCCGGTCACCACCGCCATGCCTTCATGCAACGTCGCTTCATTGGGACTGCCGTCAAAGTTCATGTTGTTCCAGGCCAGCAACAGGCCGCGCTGGGGCGATACGCGGACGCCGGCGCGTGGAAACCAGGTCGCTCCGCCCTCCTCGACGTCGTTTAGGTAGACCATCGCCGTCCATGTGCGCTGGCCGCCGGTCGCGCTCATCTTCTGCCAATAGCTTTCGGCCTGGTGGAAATAGTCGTGATGCGCGCGGAAATGCTGACCGGGTGCATAGCGCTGACCCTGCATCGTCTCCGTGTTGGCCGGGTCGATACCGAGCAGCTCGGCGATCGCCTCGTCGATCGGACGGACATCGGGAGCCCAGCGGTCCATGTCGCAGCTGTCGCTGGTGCGGAACTCCGGCCCGGTCTCGTCGGACAGCAGTGTCGACGGGCGGCGATTGATGTCGATCAGCGCGATCAGCCGCGCGCACACATCGACGGGGAGGAAATTGGGCCGGGCATAAATCTGGACGGCGTCGGTCGGATAGCGAGTGACGCCGGGCGTAGCCTCCAGCCGCGCGCCGACGGTCTTCCCACTGAGCTGACGGGCAGCTGAGGCGCTGCCGGGGACCTTGGGCTTGGACGCGAATGGGCGGAACAGCGACATGCCGCCGTCCTGCCCGCGCCGGCGTGCGAAGAAAAGCCCCGGCAGCAATCCGCTGCCGGGGCGTTCACGGCTTACCAGAAGATATCGTACACCGTGTCGACGACATAGCCGGTGCGGACGTCGACCAGCAGTGCGTCGTTGTAGTAGCGCACCCACTGATAGGGCCACTGCGCCGGCGGTAGGCGATAGGCATAGGCGTCGTCGATCCAGAAGCCTCGGTCGAACAGACCCACCGACAGGGTGAACTTGGGCGAGAAGCGCCGATAGCCGTAGCGCCAGCTTGGCGGCGCGTAGTAGCGCGGCAGGTGGAAGGCAGAGCGGTTCTGCGCGCGATAGCCTCCCCAATCGTAACGATTGTCGCCGCGCCAGCCGCGGTTCCAGCCACCACCATTGCCGCGGAACTGGCCCTGCTCGGCGCGATTCTGCGGCCCGGGGCCGCGGCCACCGGCTTGCGGGGCATAGCCGCCCTGCCCGCCTTGCGGTCCGCGGTAGCCGGGCTGCGCGCCGCGGTTCGGGTCGCCGTTGAAGCCGCGGCCGGGCTGGCCGTCGTTGCGGCGGTAATCCTCTGCCTGGCCGCCGCCGCGGTTGGGGTCACGCTGATAGCCTTGGCGCTGACCGGCATCGGGGCGGAACCCCTGCGGCTGCCCGCCAC
>NZ_CAHJXA010000336.1 GCF_903644135.1 Sphingomonas bacterium
TCGCCGGCGCCGCCACCGTGCTCGCGCTCGCCGCTATCAGCGCGCCCGCCTACGCCGCCGGCTCCAACATGCCCTGGGAGGCGCCGCTCCAGTCGATCCTCGACTCGATCCAGGGACCCGTCGCCAAGATCCTGTCGGTCATCGTCATCGTGGTGACGGGCCTGACGCTCGCCTTCGGCGACACGTCGGGGGGGTTCCGCCGCCTGATCCAGATCGTCTTCGGCCTCTCGATCGCCTTCGCCGCCAGCTCGTTCTTCCTGTCGTTCTTCTCCTTCTCCGGCGGGGCGCTCGTCTGATGCTGGAGAGCGACGATCCCGTGGCAGGCTTCTACGCGCCGGTTCGGCGGTCGCTGACAGAGCCGATCCTGATGGCCGGCGCGCCGCGGACGGTCGCGATCATCAACGGCACGCTCGCCGCCGCCGTCGGCCTCGGCTTGCGGCTGTGGGTGGTCGGCGCGGCGCTCTGGCTGATCGGCCACCTGGCCGCGGTCTGGGCGGCGCGCCGCGACCCGGCCTTCGTCGATGTGGTGCGCCGCCACCTGCGCTACCCCGCGCATCTCGGAAGCTGAGGCGCCATGCTGAACCTCGCCGAGTATCGCAAGAAGCCGCAGGCGCTGGCCGACTTCCTGCCCTGGGCGGCGCTGGTCGCCCCGGGCGTCATCGCCAACAAGGATGGCTCGTTCCAGCGAACGGCCCGGTTCCGCGGGCCGGACCTCGACTCCGCCACGCCGGCCGAACTGGTCTCCACCACGGCGCGCCTGAACGGCGCGCTGCGCCGGCTCGGCTCCGGCTGGGCGGTGTTCGTCGAGGCGCAGCGCGTGCCCGCCAACCGCTATCCGCGCAGCCGCTTTCCCGACGCCGCATCCGCGTTGGTCGAGATGGAACGGCGCTTCCAGTTCGAGGAGGAGGGCGCACACTTCGAGAGCGCCTACTTCCTGACCTTCGTCTGGCTGCCGCCGGCTGACGCCGCCGACCGCGCGGAGGGCTGGCTCTACGAGAACCGCGCCGCGGCCGGCGCGGACGGCCGGGCGGCGCTGACCGGCTTCGTCGACCGCACCGACCGCGTCCTGGCCCTGCTCGACGGTTTCATGCCCGAGGCGGTCTGGCTCTCCGACGAGGAGACGCTCACCTACCTCCACTCGACGGTCTCGACCCGCCGCCACGCCGTGCGTGTGCCCGAGACGCCGATGCACCTCGACGCCATCCTGGTCGACGAGCCGCTCTCCGGCGGACTCGAGCCGCGGCTCGGGAACGCGCACCTGCGCACGCTGACGGTGCTGGGCTTCCCGTCGCGAACCTGGCCGGGCCTGCTCGACGACCTCAACCGGCTCGCCTTCCCGTACCGCTGGTGCGTGCGGGCGGTGGCGCTCGACAAGACCGACGCCACCAAGGTGCTGTCGCGCATCCGCCGGCAGTGGTTCGCCAAGCGCAAGTCGATCGCGGCCATCGTCAAGGAGGTGATGACCAACGAGGCGTCGGTGCTGATGGACTCGGACGCCGCCAACAAGGCGGCCGACGCTGATATGGCGCTCCAGGAGCTCGGCTCCGACCTGATCGGCGAGGCTTACGTCACCGCGACCGTGACGGTGTGGGACGAGGACGCGCGCGCCGCCGACGAGCGGCTGCGGTTGGTCGAGAAGACCATCCAGGGCCGCGACTTCACCTGCATCCGCGAGGGGGTGAACGCGGTCGAAGCCTGGCTCGGATCGCTGCCCGGCCAGCTCTACGCGAACGTCCGCCAGCCACCGATCTCGACGCTCAACCTGGCCCACATGATGCCGTTCTCGGCGGTATGGGCGGGGCCATCCCGCGACGAGCATTTCGACGCGCCAACGCTGTTCGTCGCCAAGACCGAGGGCTCGACGCCGTTCCGCTTCTCGCTCCACGTCGGCGATGTCGGCCACACCATGATCGTCGGGCCGACCGGCGCGGGCAAGAGCGTGCTCCTGGCCGTCATGGCGATGCAGTTCCGCCGCTACGAGCGCGCCCAGATCTTCGCCTTCGACTTCGGCGGCTCGATCCGCGCGGCGACGCTCGCCATGGGCGGCGACTGGCACGACCTCGGCGGCTCGCTGTCGGAGGACGCTGCCGAGCCGGTCGCGCTCCAACCGCTCGCGCGCATCCACCTGTCCGAGGAGCGGGCCTGGGCGGCGGAGTGGGTCGCGGCGATCCTCGGACGCGAGAAGGTCGCGGTCACGCCCGAGGTGAAGGAGCTTCTCTGGGCCGCGCTCGGCTCGCTGGCGTCCGCGCCCGTCCACGAGCGCACCCTGACCGGCCTGTCGGTGCTCCTCCAGAGCCAGGCGCTCAAGCGCGCGCTCCAGCCCTACTGCCTCAACGGCCCCTGGGGCCGGCTGCTCGACGCCGACGCCGAGCGGCTGGGCGAAGCCGACGTGCAGGCGGTCGAGACCGAGGGGCTGATCGGCACGGGCGCGGCGGCCGCCGTGCTCGCCTACCTCTTCCACCGCATCGAGGACCGGCTCGACGGCCGGCCGACGCTCCTGATCGTCGACGAGGGCTGGCTGGCGCTCGACGACGAGGGCTTCTCCGGTCAGCTGCGCGAGTGGCTGAAGACGCTGCGCAAGAAGAACGCCAGCGTGGTGTTCTCCACCCAGTCGCTCGCCGACATCGACAACAGCCCGATCGCGCCGGCGATCATCGAGAGCTGCCCGACGCGAGTGTTCCTCGCCAACGAGCGCGCGCTCGAGCCCCAGATTGCGGCGACCTATCGCCGGTTCGGTCTGTCCGATCGCCAGATCGAGATCCTCAGCCAAGCCACGCCCAAGCGCGACTATTACTGCCAGTCCCGCCGCGGCAACCGGCTGTTCGAGCTGGGACTGGGCGAGGTCGCGCTCGCCTTCGCCGCCGCCTCGTCCAAGACCGACCAGGCGCTCATGGCCGAGCTGTTCGCCGCCCACGGCCGCGACGGCTTCACCCGCGCCTGGCTGCAGGCACGCGGCGCCGGCTGGGCCGCC
>NZ_CAHJXA010000337.1 GCF_903644135.1 Sphingomonas bacterium
GTCGGTCGGCTTGATCGGCAGCTGCACCACCAGCCCGGCCACCAGCGCATAACCCAGCGCCGCCACCGCCGCCGCCGTCAGCAGCCCGGCGCGTGCGCGGTCCCGATCGATCGTCATCTTCAACGCGGCATCACTCTCTTGTTCGAACGCCGCCAACGAACCAGCCGCCGGTTGGAGCCGCGCCTGCCCGCTCAGAAGGCGAGCGCCAGCCGCTCCTGCAGAGCCTGCACCGGACTGGCGGCGATCGCCTCGCTGACCTGGGCCTGGTCAAGCCGTGCCACCCGCCGATGCAGGTCGCCGCTCATCGTGACCAGCGCACGCGCTTGCGGCGGCAGATCGGCCAGCGCTGCCGGGTCGGTCACTGGTGCCTCGCCTAGCCGGCGCGACGGATCAAGCGCCTCGCGGGCGCGCATCTCGCCGGCGAACACCGCTCGCTGGGTCAGCAGCCAGGCGATGACGTGCATCAGCCGCGTCGTGACCTTCAGCGACTCGCACGAGAACGCGACGCGGCTCAGCGGTGCGAGCGACTCGCGCTCGGCCCGGCCCTGCTCGTCGAAATAGGCGCGCGCCTCGTCCGCCAGTACCATCGCCTCGACGTACAGCGCGTCCACCAACCGGCGATGAAGTCGCGAATCACGAGGTGCGCCAGGCATTGCCCCTGCTGCCACGCGCGACAGGGCCGCGGCAATGCGGCGCGCGAGTGAAGTCGTCCCAAAGCGACGCGCGACGTCGCGCATGTGGAAGGATCAGGCGATCAGGTCCGGCACTAGCCGATCCTCGATCTGCGCGATCTCGTCACGCAACCGCAGCTTGCGCTTCTTCAGCCTGGCCATCTGCAACTGATCTGGGATTGTGGTCGTCGCCAGCGCCTCGATCGCGGTGTCGAGGTCGCGATGCTCGACGCGCAGCATGTCGAGCCTCACCTGCGCCACTGCTATGTCCACCCGGCATCCCCATCGGCGTCTAACGCCAATCCTAGCCAGCGGGCGATGGCGAAGCGAGCGCCAAAACGGATGGTCGCATCCAGCATAGCCGTTCGTCGCATCGGACCCATCGGCGCGCGACTTTCTTCAAGACTGGTGGTTCAATATTCACCCAACGATTGCAGGAGCGACTTGCCATGGCGACGACCCACCAGACTGCACTGGAAACCAAGCATTCCCTGTTGGACCGCCGCATCGCCGACGAGACGGCGAGGCCGCAGCCCGATTCGGTGCGGATCGCGTCGCTCAAGAAGCAGAAGCTGCGGCTCAAGGAAGAGATCGCGACCTTATAGCGTCGCGCTCCGCTCAACCCAGCAAAGGCTTGGCGTAGTGCGGAGTATGCTCGCCGCCACCGATCGGCTTGCGGGCGAGCCGGGGGTCGATCGGCTGATCCAAGGCGATACCGATCCGCCCTTCCGCGCACCAGGCGACCCGTCCGGTCACCTCGCCGATGCCGCGCAACACCAGGCGGAGCGTCGACTCGAGCGGCAGCTTGCGATCGATCTCGATCATCAGGCCGCCCTCCGACAAATTGCGGACGCGCACGTTGCGCTGCACAGTCTCGCCGGGGAGCGACAGGCGACCCGTGAGGAACAGGCTGTCACGGCCCCTCGCCCGTTGCGAACGCGCGCCATCGGCCGATCCGTCATCGTGATCGACAAACGGGATGCGGTCGATGCTGTCCATGCGATGCGAGCCTCTGCGTGGGGTAGTCGCGTGTCGCGTAAGGCTGTGCGGTTAATAAGGGCTAAATAGTCGGCCCGGAACGGCGTGCGCCTAATCTTCGCGCGAAATCTTCTCGTGCCGCTCGTGCCGTTCCTGCGCCTCCACCGTCATCGTCGCGATCGGCCGCGCCTCCAGTCGGGCAAGGCTGATTGGCTCGCCGGTGACGTCGCAATAGCCATATTCGCCCTCGTCGATGCGGCGGATGGCGGCGTCGATCTTGGCGATCAGCTTGCGCTGGCGGTCGCGGGTGCGCAGCTCGATCGACCAGTCGGTCTCGCTTGACGCGCGATCGGTCAGGTCCGCCTCGCGCAGGCTGTCGGCCTGGAGCTGCGACAGCGTCCCTTGCGCCTCGCGCAGGATGGCATCCTTCCAGGCGAACAGCTTGGTCCGGAAATAGGCCTGTTGGCGAAGGCTCATGAACGGCTCGTCGGCCGTCGGGCGGTAACCATCACCGGCGTCGTTCGCCGGCGGACCAGGTATCTCAGTGCTGCCCACGCGATTCAACAACGTCGCCATGCCCACACTCCCCCGTGGCGCCCGACCCGTTCTGGCCCGCACGCCACCCCATGCCGAGCGCCTATAGGCAGCAAGCGTCGCCCCCACAAGCAGGAGGCGGAGGGGTATTGTTCCTTGCGCGACTGTGTGGCGTGGGAGGCACAATGGCTCTTGGATGGCCGTGCGATAAAACCCGCCCGTGCCGTCCTGACACATTAACGATAAGCTTCCCCGCCGCGTGTAGCCAATCCTCACTGACAACGACACAATGATGGTTAATGCGCTTGCCCTTAATGCTTTGTTTCTGGCTTTTGAGGATAGCAGCAGATGTCCGCCGCGACGCGTCTTGTGTCGATCGGCGACATGCCTTGGATGGGAAGTGCTATCATGTCGGTTCGGATGGCTCTGGCTAAACTTTGCGCGTGTGCCGCTGGCGGTGCCGCGATCGGCGGCGGAGCCGTTCATTACGCAGAGCGGCCGCAGCATAACTATGCCAAGCGGGTGATCAAGGGACACGTCGTCGCGCAGCGGGTCGTCGCGACCCAGATCGGCCATGGTCGGCGACGCATCGTCACGACCACCACCACCAGCTCGTGCGCGCCCGCGGTGGTGACGGTGGCCAACACCGCACCGATCGCGCTGCCCGCACCGCAGCCGTTCAGCGGCGGCGGCGGCTCGGTTCCGGTCGTGGTCGGCGGCAGCGGCGGCTTCTTCGGCGGCGGCGGCTTTGGTGGGGGGTTAGGCGGCGGCTTC
>NZ_CAHJXA010000338.1 GCF_903644135.1 Sphingomonas bacterium
GCGAGCGAGCGCGACAAGGCGGTCAGCGCCGCCGCGACATGCGCCACCGCATCGGCCGCCGGCGGTTCGCCACGATAGAGGTTGCGCACCAGCGCCGGCGCGAGGTCGCCCGCCGCCAGCCCGTCGCGATAAGCCCCCAGCCGGCCACCCAGCATCGCCATCATCCGGCCCATATGCTTGCCGACGATGATGTCGCCGATGCCGATCTCACGCAACTGCCCGTCCATGTCGTCGACAAAGCGCTCGGTCACCCAGGCGGCGGTCGCCGCCCCGGCGGGATCGGTCTCCAACCGCAGCAGCACGACCGTCAGCACCGCCGCGATCATGTCGAAGCGGCCGTCGAGCGTGTCGGGCACCGCGCCCGCCAGATACCAGTGCGGCTCGCGACCGCGCGCGACCACCGCCTGGTACAGCGGCAGCGCTTCGCTGCGATCGCCTCGCCACCTCTTCAGCCACGCCAGCACCGTTCGTTCCTTCCGGCCATCGGCGCGCGGCTTGTCTGCGCGCGCGACCTCGCCTATCGAACCGATCGGCGAGCGATGCAATCGTCGCCGCCTGCCCGTCCGGGGCTCGTCCGGGAGTGTTCGATGCGTCCCCTGTTCCTCCGCCCCGCCCTGCTGGCCGCTCTGGGCATCGCCGCGCTTGCCGGTGCCTGCGCGCCGCTGCGCTCGCACCAGGGCTATATCATCGATGCCGATCTAGTGAACTCGGTGCGGCCGGGGATCGACAATCGCCAGTCGGTGCTGGCGACCCTGGGCAAGCCCAGCTTCGCCAGCCAGTTCGGCGCGCAGGACTGGTACTACGTCGCTCGCGACAGCCGCAACTACGCCTTCCGCAACCCGCATCCGGTCGGCCAGGTGGCGCTCAGGATCGGCTTCGACGCCGCCGGCAACGTCGCCACCATCCGCAAGGGCAGCCTGGAACAGATCGCCTCGGTCAGTCCCGACAGCCACACCACGCCGACGCTTGGCCGCAAGCGCGGCTTCTTCCAGGATCTGTTCGGCAACATCGGCACGGTCGGGGCAGGCGGGGTCGGGCCAGGTGCCGGCGGCGGTGCGGGACACGACACGCCCTAACCTTCCTATACGGCCAGTTTGCGTTGGCCGCGTCTTCCCGCTTGCCGTTCGGATCGTGATGGTCTGATGTAGGCAAGGGAGGGCCGGGGCATCATCGACATCGTCGACTCGATCACGCGCGAGCTGATGCTGTTCGCCGCCGCAGGGCTGATGGTTGGCGGTGTCGACGACCTGGCGCTCGACGGCCTGTTTCTGCTGCGCCGGCTGTGGCGCGGCCGGGAGCCGCAGCCATGGGTGCGCGACCTGCCCGAGCCGGCGACCGCCACGCGCTTCGCGATCCTGGTCCCCGCCTGGAACGAAGCGGCGGTGATCGGCGCGATGCTGGCCGCGACGCTCGGCCGCTACCGCCATCGCGACTATCTGATCTTCGTCGCCGCCTATGCCAATGACCGTGCGACGGTCGACGCAATCGCCCGCGTTGCCGAGCGCGACGGGCGGGTGCGGCTGGTCGTCAACCCGCGGCCCGGACCGACCACCAAGGCGGACAACCTCAACGCCGCCTGGCGCGCGCTGCTGCGCGAGGAGGCGGCGAGCGGACGAGGCTTCGTCGCGGCGATGCTCCATGACGCCGAGGACGTCGTTCACCCCGACGAGCTGCGGGTGTGCGCCGCGCTGCTCGGCGAGGCCGACGTGGTGCAGCTGCCGGTGCTGCCACTGGTCCACCCCAAGGCACCGATGGTGTCGGGTCATTATGCCGACGAGTTCGCCGAGAGCCATGGCAAGCAGATGGTCATGCGCGCCGCGCTCGGGGCCGGGATGCCGCTTGCCGGCACCGGCTGCGCGATCGCGACGGCGATGCTGCGGCGCATCGCCGAGACCCGCGGCGGCCTGCCGTTCGAGCCGACCAGCCTGACCGAGGATTACGAGCTCGGCCTCGCCATCGCCGAGCTGGGTGGCCGCGGCGTCTTCGCGCGCTATCGCGACGACGGCGGTGAGCCGGTCGCCGTGCGCGCCTATTTCCCCGGCGATTTCGCGGCGGCGGCACGGCAGAAGGCGCGCTGGATGGTTGGGATCGCGCTCGCCGGCTGGGACCGGACCGGCTGGGCGCGGCCGACCCAGTTGACCGATCACTGGATGCGAATGCGCGACCGGCGCGCGCCGCTGGCGGTGCTGGTGCTCGCCGCCGCCTATGCCGCGCTGCTCGCCTGGGCGCTCGACGACCTGCTGCACGCCTGGAGCGGCGAGCCGGTCCCGGTGATGGCTCCGGCCTGGCTGCTCGCGTTCAACATGGCGATGTTGGCGTGGCGGCTGGCGATGCGTGTCGCTTTCACGACCCGCGACTATGGCTGGCGCGAGGGGTTGCGCGCCGTGCCGCGTTTCCTGGTCGGCAACACCGTCTCGCTGGCCGCGGCGCCACGGGCGCTGGCGATCTACGCGGCGATGCTGCTCGGGGCCGCGCCGGTGTGGGACAAGACCGAGCACGAATATCCTGCCGTCGAAGCGGCCGGGTGAAGCGGCGCGGCCGCCCGCTGCGCTTCCTGGCGGTGACGCTGGGCGGCTGGACCGCGGCGCGGGTCGTCCTGCTGTGGCCGGTTGCGGTGGTGCCCGTCGGCGCGGTGCCGGCGTCGAGCGGCAGCGATGGACTGATCGCGATCGATCCTCACCAATGGCTTGCCCCCGTCGACCGGCCCGCGATCGCGCCTTGGCCGCTCGCGCGCCCGGCCAGATCGCCGAGGCAGAGCGCTGGCATCGTGGCCGACCGGACTGCGCCCTCCTCGACCGATACGGCAGCCGCTGGCCGCGCAGGCAATCCCCGCAAGGTCGCGATCGCGCTGGCGGCGCTGGTCCGTTACGGCGACGCGGTGGCGACCGGGCCGTTCCAGGCGAGCGAGGGCACCATCCCGCCACCGCTGCGGCCGGCT
>NZ_CAHJXA010000339.1 GCF_903644135.1 Sphingomonas bacterium
GGCCGATCGGCAGGTACGACCGCCAGTCCGGCAGCAGATAGGTGGCGAGCGCGAGGCACGAGGCCAGCGCCGCGTAATAGGCCAGCAGCCTGACCAACAGTCTCAACGCCATGCCGCTCGCCCCCCTTGCCGCCGCCTGCCCGCCCTGACGGGATGCGCGGGCGACGGCATCATCCATTTGCACGACGGACGCGCAATTTCCGTGGCCGTGCGCGGCCCGGATCGGGTGCCGTCGGGCGATGCGGGGTCGGCGACGCCGCTCTTTTCTTCCCGTCCGATCTCTGCTCAAAAGGCGCAAAAATAGGAGAGTGCCCGATGAAGACCCGCGCCGCCGTCGCGTTCGAGGCGAAGAGGCCGCTGGAGATCGTCGATCTCGACCTGGACGGCCCGCGCGCCGGCGAGGTGCTGGTGGAGATCATGGCGACGGGCATCTGCCACACGGACGCGTACACGCTGGACGGACTCGACAGCGAGGGGTTGTTCCCGAGCGTGCTGGGGCACGAGGGCGCAGGGATAGTGCGCGAGGTGGGCGCGGGCGTGACGAGCGTCGCGCCCGGCGACCACGTCATCCCGCTCTACACGCCCGAGTGCCGCCAATGTAAGTCATGCCTGTCGGGCAAGACGAACCTGTGCACCGCGATCCGCGCGACGCAGGGCAAGGGGCTGATGCCCGACGGCACCACGCGGTTCAGCCACAAGGGCCAGCCGATCTTCCACTATATGGGTTGCTCGACGTTCAGCAACTTCACCGTGCTGCCCGAGATCGCGGTGGCGAAGATCCGCGCGGACGCGCCGTTCCAGTCGAGCTGCTACGTCGGCTGCGGCGTGACGACGGGCGTCGGCGCGGTGGTCAACACCGCCAAGGTCCAGGTGGGGGACACGGTGATCGTGTTCGGGCTGGGCGGGATCGGGCTCAACGTGCTGCAGGGCGCGCGGCTGGCGGGCGCGGGGACCATCGTCGGCGTCGACATCAACCCGGCGCGCGAGGAATGGGGCCGGCGGTTCGGCATGACGCACTTCGTCAATCCGAAGACGGTGGACGGGGACATCGTGGCGCACCTGGTGGCGCTGACCGACGGGGGCGCGGACTACACGTTCGACTGCACCGGCAACACGACGGTGATGCGCCAGGCGCTGGAGGCGTGCCATCGCGGCTGGGGGACCAGCATCATCATCGGCGTAGCGGAAGCGGGCAAGGAGATCGCGACCCGCCCGTTCCAGCTCGTGACGGGGCGCAACTGGCGCGGCACCGCGTTCGGCGGCGCGAAGGGGCGCACGGACGTGCCCAAGATCGTCGACTGGTACATGCAGGGCCGGATCGAGATCGATCCGATGATTACCCACGTCCTGTCGCTCGACGAGATCAACGACGGCTTCGACCTGATGCACCGGGGCGAGAGCATCCGCTCCGTGGTGGTCTATTGAGCGTGGAGACGGTCGCCACCGCCCGGGCGTTCGGCGGCACCCAGGGCGTCTACCGCCACGCCTCCGCCGCGACCGGCACCGACATGACCTTCGCCGTCTACGTGCCCCCGCACGAGCCGGGCGCGCGGCTGCCGGTCGTGTGGTGGCTGTCCGGCCTCACCTGCACCCACGCCAACGTGACGGACAAGGGCGAGTACCGCCGGGCCTGCGCCGAGCTCGGCCTGATCCTCGTCGCGCCGGACACCTCGCCGCGTGGGCAGGGCGTCGCGGACGATCCCGCCTGGGACATGGGCCAGGGCGCGGGCTTCTACGTCGACGCGACGCAAGCGCCGTGGTCGCCGCACTTCCGGATGTGGCGCTACGTCACCGACGAGCTGCCCGCGCTGGTCGCGGCCGAGTTCCCCGCCGACATGGGCCGCCAATCGATCGCCGGCCACTCGATGGGCGGGCACGGCGCGCTGACGATCGGGCTCACCTTTCCCGAACGGTACAAGGCAGTGTCCGCCTTCGCGCCGATCGTCGCGCCGGGCCAAGTGCCGTGGGGCGAGAAGGCGCTGGGCGGCTATCTCGGCCCCGATCGCGCCGCGTGGCGCCGGCACGACGCGGTGGCGCTGATCGAGGACGGCGCGCGGCTGCCCGAACTGCTGGTCGACCAGGGCGACGCGGACCCGTTCCTGGCCGAACAGCTGCGCCCCTGGCTGCTGCGCGACGCCTGCGAGGCCGCCGGGATCGGCCTGACGCTGCGGATGCAGCCGGGCTACGACCACGGCTACCTGTTCATCTCGACCTTCATGGCCGACCATCTCGCCTGGCACGCGGCACGGCTGGGCGGGGCCGCGCGGTCGCCGTGACTCCCTCGCGCCGAGTTCCGGTCGCGCGTCCCGCGCACCGACCTATATAGTGCATCCCCACGGCGCGACTGCCACGGGCAACAACGAAGGACCATCATGCCCCTCCCCATGATCCGGCCGACCCTGCACCACGTCACGATCAAGACCAGCCGCATCCAGGACATGATCGACTGGTATACTCGAGTCGTTGGGGTGACGGTGACGTTCCAGGACAAGCACAATGCCTGGACGACCAACGACGCGGCCAATCACCGGGTCGCGTTCCTGTCCGTCCCCGAGCTGAGCGACGATCCCGACAAGACGCGCCACAACGGCATGCACCATTCCGCATTCGAATATGACAGCTTCGACGACCTGATCTCCTCCTACGAGCGGATGCGGGACGAGGGCGTGCTGCCGGCGTTCTCGCTGCACCACGGGCTCACGATCTCGATCTACTACCGCGATCCCGAGGGCAATCACGTCGAACTCCAGTCCGATTGTTTCGGCGACTGGGCCGCGTCGACCCAGTGGATGCGCACCGCCGAGGATTTCCGCCAGAACCCGATCGGCACCTTCTTCGATCCCGAGCGAGTGCTGGCCGACTATCGCGGCGGCGTCGCCTACGAGGTGCTCAGCCCGGCGATGCGGCGGGGGGACTATCAGCCCGCGACG
>NZ_CAHJXA010000340.1 GCF_903644135.1 Sphingomonas bacterium
CGGTCGACGTCCTCCAGCCCCTCGATCCCGCGTGCGCCGAGCACCAGGCGCGCGCCGGCCTGGGCAAAGGCGATCGCGGTCGCCGCGCCGATCCCGCTCGACGCGCCGGTGATGACGACGCGGTGACCAACCAGGCTCACTCGGTCACCGCCTCCTTGATCTTGGCCGCCGCCTTGGCGAGCAGTCCCTTCTCCGCCTCCTCGGCATCGGCCTTGGTCCTGAACGCGGCCCCTTCCGGCTCGGCAGGCGGCGCGTAGACCGAATAAAGCTTGAGCGGCGACGCGCCCTTGTTGACGACGTTGTGCTCAGCCCCCTTGGGCACGACGACGAGGTGGTTGGGGCCGGCCTTGGTCGAGTGGCCGTCGATCACGAACTGCGCCTCGCCCTCGACGATGAAGGTCGTCTGGTCGGCGCGGTGCGTCTCGGTGCCGATCTCCTCGCCGGCGGGGATGCTCATCAGGACGATCTGTACCTTGGCATCGCGATAGACCTCCTTTTGCCAAAGCTCGTTCCTGCCCGCGAGTTCGACCATATCCTTGTTGAAGATCGCCATCCTAAGCCTCCATCCGTTCGGGATAAGGACGCTTGACGCACTTGTGACGTTCCGTGGCGGGCGGCTAGAAGCGTCCGGTCGATCGTGGGATCAGGCTGAAAGGATGGGCGGTTGCGACGCATTGCCTGGATCGCGGGCTTGACCCTGCTGCTGCCGGCAGCGGCGCACGCGTGGGACTATATCGGCGGCAGCGACCCGGCGCTGTGGAGCCACAGCCTGACGCGGCTCGACAACCCGGATCCGCATGCCAACCCCCTGCTGCGGCGTGCGTCCGCGCTGCTCAGCCTGCAATGCCAGGACGGCCACAAGCTCGCCTTCGTGAACCATAACTTCCCGGTGACGGCAAAATCGGCCATCATATCGACCAGCCTCGACGGCGGCCCGGTGGTGGCGGAGACATGGACCGCCGACACAGATATCGCGTTGCAACCGCCGGACGTGACCGCGTTCGCCGCCCGATTGCAAGGGCATCAAATCCTGACGATGAGCGTGACATGGCCGGTGCCGCGCCGACATCTACCCAGTTCGACGTGAGCGGGGTGGAAGCGGCGTTGCAGCCGCTCCACGCCGCCTGCGGATGGTAGCGACCCGCCGCCGCTAAGGCCGCGCCTCCTTGGTCTGCAGCGTCGCCGCGACTTGCGAAAGCGCCAGGACGGCCGCCTGTAGCGCCTTGACCGCATCGGCATTGGTCGCAGGAGCGGCGTTCGAGGCGATCGCGTTCGTCACGGAAGCGGCGGACGAGGCGACCGCTGGCGTGACCGGCGGAGCCGTCGGGGCGATCACCACGGCAGGCGCAAGGACGGCGACCGGCGGCTGGCTTGCGGGAGCCACCAGCAACGGGGCCGGCACCTTCCACACCTCGATCACCATGCCGGCCGGCTTGATGCTCGCGGCCGGCACCGGACATTCGTTTACCGCGCCCGAACGAGCCAGGGTCTCGGCAAGGATCAGCAGATCGTCGTCGGTCGCCCGCGATGCGATCCGCGACAAGGCCGCCACCCGGTCGCACGAGTGGACGTTGACGATCGGTGCTGCGGTCTCGTTGCTGCGCTTGGTGTCGTAGTCGGTCGACTTCACCATCCCCTCGCTGCCATATTGGCGGACGAAATGGGCCTGAACGGTTCGCTTGCTCTTGCTGACGACCTCCCCCTTTTCGTCCATGAACTTGTTGTAGCTCTCGACCCCGGCGGGCAAAGTCGTGCGACATTTCAGCGCGTCGACCATCAACATGGTCTGCAGATCCTGGATGCGAGCCGCGGCGATCTCTTCGCCACGCCAGCAACCGGCATCGCCCAACACTTGCGCGCCGACCGGCGCGATCGGCAGCACAGTAATCATAGCGGCCGCAGCCACCACGGTTCTTATCGACATGATGATTTCCCTCAGTCTGGTGACTGACGGCTGATTATCTGGCCAGTTAAGCGAGTCGTCGACGAAAGTTTACCAGTGCTGAAGCAGCAAGCAACAGACAAGATAGTGATTTTACATGTAATTTTGTTGCGGTTGTGTGACGAGGCCGGCTACTCGCAGCGTGTCTCGGCAGACAGCAGCCGGCCAGCGTGCCCCGCCGCGAGTTCGCTCAACTGAAGATGGTGCGGCCGAGAAGACTCGAACTTCCACGCCCTTTCGGGCACAGCCACCTCAAGGCTGCGCGTCTACCAATTCCGCCACGGCCGCACGTGATGAACCGCCACCGTCGAAGCGGCGACTGGCAGGGGCTGGGCCGTAGCAAAGCCGATCCGGCGCTGCAACGTCTTTGCGTGAGTCACCGCGCGCCGCTAGCGCAAGGCGGTGAACCGCGCCCCGCCCGACCACCTCCAGCGCAGCGAGCTGCGGCGCATCCTGGCGCTGGCGGCACCAGTCGCGCTGACCGGGCTCAACTGGACCCTGCTCCAGGTCACCGATGTCGCCGTTGTCGGCATGGTGTCGACGCACGAGGCGGCAGCGCTGGGGGCGAGCCGATCGATCACCTTTGTCGGCATCGTCACCGGCCTTGCCTGGCTGTCGGGAGTGATGGTGTTCGCCGCCCGCGCCGACGGGGCCGGCGACCGACGGCGGATCGGCGGCGTCCTGCGTGAGGGAGTGACCCTGGCGGCGACGCTGGGGCTGGTGCTTGGCGCGCTGCTGTTGCTGTTCGCGGCGCCGCTGCTCGGCATGATCGGCGTGGCCCCGGCGCTGGTATCGCCCAGCGCGCGCGTGGTGCGGGTGATCGCGCTCGGCTACCCGTTCCAGCTGGTGCTGATCGCGACCGGCTTCCTCCTGGAGGGGATCAGCCGGCCCGGCCGCGTCGCCGCGGTCAACCTGGCGATGCTGCCGGTCAACGCGCTGCTCGCATGGGCGCTGTCGGGCGGCCATCTCGGGCTGCCGGTCTGGGGA
>NZ_CAHJXA010000341.1 GCF_903644135.1 Sphingomonas bacterium
CGACCGGATCGCCGCCGCCCGCGACCGCCACCACCCCGGCAAGGCCGCGCACGCAGGCGACCTCTCGGTTGAAGCCGGTGGCGACGACGACATGGCCGCCCGCGCTCACATCCCCCACTCGGGCCGCTTGGCATTCGCCCGCTGCAGGTTGCGATACCGTGCAACCGCCCAGAGCGGGAAATATTTGGGATAGCCGTGATAGCGCAGGTAGAAGACGCGCGGGAACCCGCCGCCGGTATAATGCTCCTGCCCCCACAGCCCGTCGGCTTCCTGGTGCGTCTGCAACCAGCCGATGCCACGCGCCACCGCCGCCGACCCTATCTCCCCGACCGCCATCAGCCCGAGCAGCGCCCAGGCGGTCTGCGAGGCCGTGGACGGAGCCGTGACATGGCCTGTGCGCGCGAGATCATAGCTGTCGCAGCTCTCGCCCCAACCGCCATCGGTGTTCTGGATGCGAACCAGCCAATCGACCGCCTTAGCCACGATCGGCTGCTCGCGGCCGATCCCGGCTGCGCCCAGCGCGCACAGCACCGACCAAGTGCCATAGATGTAGTTCACGCCCCAGCGGCCGAACCAGCTGCCCTCCGCCTCCTGCTCGGCGGCAAGATAGCGCAGCGCCGCCGCCATGCGCTGGCTGTCCGTCGCCTCGCCGAGCTGCGCCAGCATCGACACGACTCGGGCGGTCACGTCGGCGGTCGGCGGATCGAGCAGCGCGCCGTGATCGGCAAAGGGCAGGTTGTTGAGATGGTGGTGGCTATTGTCGGCATCGAACGCCGCAAAGCCGCCGTCGTTGGATTGCAGACCGGCGGTCCACTCGACGCCGCGCCCGATCGCCGCGTCACACGCCGCGCCGGTCCGGCCGCGCGCGCGGTCCATCGCCATGACGACGACGGCGGTATCGTCGAGGTCGGGATAATGATCGTTGCGATATTGGAAGGCCCATCCGCCCGGCCGTACGTCGGGCCGCGCCTCCGCCCAGTCGCCCTTGACCGCCAGCACCTGCAGCGGCGCGAGCCAGGCGAGCGCGGCGTCGGCGGCGGGCTCCTCGCCTGCCTCCAGCATCGCGTGGGCGGCGAGCGCGGTGTCCCACACCGGCGAGACGCAGGGCTGGCAATAGGCCTCGTCTCCATCCTCCTCTGGGCGAATGACGAGCAGCCGCTCGACCGACTCGCGCGCCGCCGCGCGGACCGGATGGTCGGGCGCATAGCCCAGCGCGTCGAACATCATCACGCTGTTGGCCATCGCCGGATAGATCGCGCCGAGGCCATCAAGGCCGTTGAGCCGCTCGACCACCCACGCCTCGCAGGTCTTGATTGCCCGCTCGCGCAACCGCCGGGGCCACAACCCGTCGCCGGCCTTGAGCAGACGGTCGAGCGCGTTGAACCCGGCGGTCCAGACCGGCGTCAGGCCGGCAGCCTTGCTGATCAACGGCACATGGCGGCCAGTATACAGCTCGTCGACCTTGATGGCTCGAGGGTTGCGCGCGACCGGCTTGAGCGCGGCGAGCACCAGCAGCGGCACCACCACCGTGCGCGCCCAATAGCTGGTCTTGGACAGGTGCACCGGCAGCCAGCGCGGCGCGAGCATCAGCTCGGGCGGCATCGTCGGCACCGCGTCCCAGGGCCCGGCCGCGAACAGCGCCAGCTGGATGCGGGTGAAGACGTTAACCGCCGCCGCGCCGCCCGCCGCCTGGATCGCGGCCCGTGCTCGCGCCATGTGTGGCGCTTGCACGTCGTCGCCGATCATCTTAAGCGCGTAATAGGCCTTGACCGAGGCGCTGACGTCGAAGCCGCCGTCGTGGTACAAGGCCCAGCCATCGTGCGACGCCGACTGGATGCGGCGCAGGTAGCGGCCGATCTTCGCCTCCAGCACCGCGTCGACCGGCTCGCCGAGATAGTGGCGCAGCAGGACATATTCGGCGGGGATGGTGGCGTCCGCCTCCAGCTCGAACACCCAATGGCCATCGGGCCGCTGCGCGGCGGCGAGCGCGGCGGCGGCGCGGGTGATCGTGGCGTCGAGTGGGTCGCCGCCGGTCAGGCTAGCGGAAGGGTCAGCATAGGGAGCCATCGCGCCGCCTGTTATCGCGGCGGTGCAGCACGCGGCAAGTGACTATCCTGTTACCCGGCCGTTCACAAACGCCGCCGCGGTCTCGCCCGAGCGCAATGCGCCCTCGATGGTCGCGGGCAGCCCGGTCTGCGTCCAGTCGCCGGCGAGGAACAGGTTGCGCCAGCGGGTCCGCGCCGGCGGTCGCTTGGCGTTCTGCGCAGGGGTGGCGGCAAAGGTCGCGCGCTTTTCCTTAACGATCTGCCAGCGCGGCATCGGTGCCTCGAACCCATAGGCGCGCTGGACGTCCGCCCAGAAGCGTAGTGCCAGCTCTTCGCGCGGGGTGTCGACCAGATGCTCGGCGGCGCTGACCGTGACCGAGATGCGATCGGGAAAGGCGAACACCCACTCCGCGCTGCCGCCGAGCAGGCCCAGCATGGTCGGAACACCAGATGGCGGCGCAACCGCGAAATGGCCGTTGACGATCGCGCGGTGCTCGTCCGGCACGGTCAGCCCCGGGAGCAGTGAGGCGGCGACCCAGGCTGGCAGCGCCAGCACCACCGCCTCGTCGGCGGCGACCGGCTCGGGACCGCCACCCCAGTCGAGGCTAGCGATCCGGTCGCCCTCGACGCCGATCGCACGCAGCCGCCGGCCGAGCGTGAGTGGCGCGTCCTGCGCGCGCAGCCATGCGACCGCCGGATCGACGAACGCGGCGGCAAGGCTGGGTTCGGCGATCAGCGGCCGGGGCAAGTGCGCGAGCCGCGGCCGCCAGATCTCGGCCGCCTCGGCCAGCCGCTCCGGCGTTACGCGATGGAGGGCCGTGCGGG
>NZ_CAHJXA010000342.1 GCF_903644135.1 Sphingomonas bacterium
CATAGCTCACCGCCCGGGGCCGCGGCTTCCTGCCTTGGAGGATATCGTACATCTGCCGATGCCCGATATCCTTCACAAAAGGCGACGTTCAGCAGCCTCTGTCCGCTTCCCCAAAGCAGACAATCGTTCATGTGCATTCTGATCTCGAGGATCACCACGTTTAGCCGGTACAGGATGCTACGGTTTGACGAGCGGTGGCGTGCCCATCCCGGCCGGTGCTTGGACAGCACTGCGCTTAAACCAGACCCGCCCGGCGGCGAGATCCATCGTGACCACCCAATTTTTGAGGAACGGCATGCCCAGATTGCCGTCGATCACGAGGTCCGGGCTGAAGATCAGGCCTGACGCCTCGATGCCGGGCGCGACCGAGAACCGGCCCTGCTGCGGTGCCGTACCGTGATCGGGAAGGCCCAGCAGCTTCAGAAGCGGCCGCGATACCAGGATGGTACCTCCGTTACCGCTGTCGAGCTCCAGCCTGATCGGGCCCTTGGCGGTCGGCGCTTCGACGAACATCGACAGGGCGATGCCGCCGATCTCGCGCGCGAGGTGCGCCGGCACCTCGGTTGTGCCCACGATGCGCTCGCGCAGGCTGGCCGGCGACTCCACGACGAGCTCCTGCCGGGCGAAGTCGATCGTGATCGTATGGCCGGCGAAGGCGTCAAGCGCCAGCAACCCGTCGATCGGCGTGTCCGGCGTTCCCACCTCCATCACGGCGACGACGGGACTGGTGAGCGGCAAGTCCCCCCAGCGCAGGTGCAGCGCATCGCAGCGCGGCGCGCTGATCTTCGTGCCGGTCATGTGGAAGCCGGTCACCGAGCCCCACGGGCCGCAGTTCAGCTCCTTGGCGAGCGCGGGCGAGATGACGGTCAGCCCGCCGGCGGTATCGAGCTGGAACAGCCGCTGCCGTCCGCCGACCTCGATCCGGGCCGCGACACCCTTGCGGTAGCTTTCAAGACGCAGTCTCGCGATCGGCTCGGCACCCGTGGAAGCGCCGGCTGGAGACGGGAGCCAGCCGAGCACCAGCCCGGCGACGATCGCACGGAGATGCCGGACGATCATCGGACACCTGCGGCAGGAGCAAGCCATGCCCGCCCGTTCTTCAGGTCGAGCGTTATGGCGCGGTCCCGGACGAGCTGCATCCCGATGTTGCCGTCCATGATCATGCCGGGAAACACGCGCGCCCGCGTCTTCAGCTCGGCCGTGCCGAGGCGGACCGTCACGTCCTGCGGCTCGCGGGTCGATGCGTTCAGCCCCAGTAGCGGCGCCATCGCCTGCGACGCGAAGATCGTCGGACCGGCGTTGCCCGTGTCGAGCTCCATCCAGGCAAGCCCGCGCGGCGTCGTGACGCCGACGTTGACGTCGAGGCCACCGGCATCGCCGCGCACCAGCCGCATCGGCACTTCCACCGCGTCGGGCAGCCGGCGCTTCGCAGAGGCGGGCGTCTCCAGGATCACGCGCCGGTGGGCAAGGTCGATGGTGATCGTCCGGCCGGCGAACAGGTCGAGGCCGACGGCACCGTCGAGTGGCGGCGTGTCCCTGCCGGCGATCTCGCCCAGATCGTAGACGATCACGGAGGGCGCGACATATCGACCCGAGCCGATGCCGAAAGAGACGCCGTCGCAGCGCTTGGTATCGAGACGCTCGCCGAGCATCCGGAAGGCGGTGATGCTGCCCCACGGCTCGCAGCCGAGCGCCCTGGCGAGCGCGGGGGCAATCATGGTCAGCCCCTCGCCCGTGTCGAACAGGAAGCTGCGCGGCCTGCCCGCGACCACCGCCTGGATCGTGAACTGCTTGCCCTGGTACAGGCTCAGCGGCACCGTCTCGCCGCCGTTCGGCATCGGCGCTGCGGCAGAGCTGCCGAGCAGGGCGCCCAGCATCAGCAACGTCTTCATCTTGTCCCTTCCCGTTCCCCTGGATCAACCGTCCGGGCTGGTCGCTCCCTCGTCATGAGCATCGAGTACCGCCCTGATGTCGTCGATGTCCTCGTCCGCCGGCGTCAGGCCCAGCGCGAACGACGCGAGGCCGAACAGCGAGCCGGCGAACAGCTTGCGCGCAACCTCGCCCACATAGGCGGCGCGCACCTGGGGCTCCGTCACCGTAGCGAGATAGAAGTGCATCCGCTCCTTATCGAGCCGCGTGACCAGCCCCTTGGCGAGCATGATCTGCAGGAGCTTGAGCACGGTGGTGTAGCCGCGTGTCCGCCGCTCGTTCAGCACGAAGTGCGCGCTGCCGACGGTGCTGCGGCCTTGTTCCCAGATCACCTGCAGGATCTCCAGCTCCGCCTCGGTCGGCAGCGGCACGTCGCTGTCGGGAAAGGTCGGAAGCCGCTTCATGCGCAGTTGCTACGTCGATCTTCGTAGCGAGTCAACGTAAGCCTTCGTAGCGTCGCCGCGTCGCGGCGGACGAGCATCACTTCAGCCAGGCGAACGCATCGAACTCGCGGTGGAAGACGGTGCGGGCGGCGCGCTCGTACACCTTGCGCCCGGCCTCGCCATTGGTGAGGAGGACGACCGCCGCGCCCGAGGCGAAGTCAAGGACGAACAGATCAGCGACGCCGTCGTTCGCACCCCAGTGCCAAGCGAAACGCCGCCCGCCGGCGCGCTCCAGCCCCCAGCCGAGGCCCCAGTCGAGCGTCCCTTTCACCCGCGTGGTCGGCGTCGAGAGCGCCGGGTAGCGCTGCGCAAAGGCCAGAAACCGGGCGTAATCGCCAGCGGTGGTCCACAGCCCCGCGGCCATGTTGGGCGTCATGAAGATCGGCAGCGCCGGCTTGCCGAGCGCGACGGCCGCCTTCTCCCGCTCGGCCAGCGTCCAGCGGTCGACCGGCTTCGGCGGGCCGGCGTCGCGGCGGGTCGCGTAGCCCGCCGG
>NZ_CAHJXA010000343.1 GCF_903644135.1 Sphingomonas bacterium
GCGGTGTCGACCATGCGGTTGGAGAAGCCCCATTCATTGTCGTACCAGCTGACGACGCGCACCAGCTTGCCGTCGATCACCGCCGTCTCCAGGCTGTCGACCGTCGACGACGCTGGCGTGTGGACAATGTCGATCGACACCAAAGGCTCGTCGGAGAACTCCAGCACGCCCTTCATCGCCCCCTCGGCGGCGTCCTTGAGCAGCTGGTTGACCTCCTCACGGGTGGTATCGCGCTTGGGGGTGAAGGTCAGGTCGACCAGGCTGCCGTCGGGCACCGGCACCCGGATCGCCGAGCCGTCGAGCTTGCCCTTGAGCTCGGGCAGCACTTCGCCGACGGCGCGGGCAGCGCCGGTGGTGGTCGGGATCATGCTCATCGCCGCGGCGCGGGCACGCCGCAGGTCGGGATGGATCTGGTCGAGGATCTTTTGATCGTTGGTGTAGGCGTGGATGGTCGTCATCAGCCCGCGCTCGATGCCGATCGAGTCGTTCAGCACCTTGGCGACCGGGGCCAGGCAGTTGGTTGTGCACGACGCATTGGAGACGATGGTGTGGCCCGCTTCCAGCTTGTCGTGGTTGACGCCGTAGACGACGGTCAGGTCGACGCCCTTGCCGGGGGCCGAGATCAGCACCTTCGTCGCGCCGGCGTCGATGTGCTTTTGGCAGGAAACGTTGTCGGTGAAGAAGCCGGTGCATTCCAGCACCAGTTCGACGCCCAGCTCGGCATGAGGCAGGTTGGCGGGGTCACGCTCGGCGGTGACGCGGATACGCTTGCCGTCGATCACCAGGTCGTTGCCCTCGGCGCTGACCTCGCCCGGCCAGCGGCCATGGATGCTGTCGCGGCTGAACAGCCAGGCGTTGGACTTGGCATCGGCCAGGTCGTTGATCGCGACCAGCTCCAGCCCGCTGTCGGCGCGCTCTAGGATCGCCCGCGCGACCAGCCGACCAATGCGCCCAAAGCCGTTGATCGCTACCTTGGTCATCCGTCATCCTCTCGCGTCGCGGGCAGCCCCGCCCCATCGGCGTCGCCTTTGCGGGGGGCGGGAGCGCCGTGTCAACCATCAGGCTCAACCGCCGGCTCGCCGGATCGGCCAAATCCGCTTGCCGCTGCGGGCTGTCCTGCTATCGCGCCGCGCATGGCACAGGAAGCTCCCCACGCGCCGGATGCCGTTGCTCGGATAGAGGCGGCGATCGCGCGGATCGAGGCGGCGGTGGCGGCCAACGCAGCCGACGCGGCGGCCTTGTCGCGCCGTCACGCCGCGCTGAAGGCGCGGATGGTCGAGGCGGTAGCGGCATTGGACGACGTGATCGTGCGGAGCCCCGCCGGCTGATGGCGGAGGTGATGCTCTCGATCGGCGGGCGCGGCCACCCCGTCGGCTGCCGCGACGGCGAGGAGGCGCGGCTGCGCGAGCTGGGCGCGATATTGGACGAGCGTTGGGCGATGGCCCAGCGCGCCGCGGGCAACGGCGGCGGCGAGCGGGCGATGCTGTTCGTCGCGCTGATGCTCGCCGACGACCTGGACGAGGCGAGGAACCGCCCGCCGGCGGGTGCGTCGGTCGGCGACAGCGCCCTTCGCCAGATCGCCGAGCGGCTGGAGAAGATGGCCGACGCGCTCGAGCAATCCTCGCTTGAGCAATCGAGCCCGAACGCCTAGGTAGAACTCGGCGGGTACTGCCCGGTACGAGCCTTTATTATCCCTGAGGCTATTCATCATCCAAAGGGGGCTGTCCCTGCCCGGACCCTGGTCCGACGTACATGGTCCCCACCTGACGTACCGTGCGTCAGTGGATAACCCGGCAAACGGCCACGGCGGTCCCGCCACCGCACAGCGCGCTTGGGCGCAGCAGAGCTGCACCCAAGACGCGCCAGCGCGGCCGGCGGGTGGCCTAGCCATCCCGTCCGACGTCACGACGCGGCTTTGCCGCGGCGCGCTCTTCCGATGACCGACAAGCCCACCCTGCGCCGCCAGATGCGTTCCACCCGCGACAGTTTCGCGCCGCCCAGCCCAGTGCTGGTCGACCCCGCTTATCGCGCGCGACTGGCGGCGGGTGTCGTCGTCGCCGCCTACCACCCGATCGGCAGCGAGGCGGACCCTGCGCCGCTGGTGGCCGCCGCGGTCGAGGCCGGATGCCGCATCACGCTGCCGCATGTCGTCGACCGCGCGACGCCGGTGCGGTTCCTGGCAGTCGACGATCGCGGCACGCTGGAGGCGGGACCGTTCGGCCTGTACCAGCCCGCCACCGCCGCCCCCGAACTGGAGCCCGCCATCATCCTCACCCCCCTTCTCGCCTTCGATCGTCGCGGCAATCGGCTGGGCCAGGGAGCCGGCCATTACGACCGCGCCTTTGCTGCGCATCCGGCGGCGTGGCGCGTCGGGATCGCCTGGTCAGTACAGGAGGTCGCGGCGCTGGACGCCGATCCATGGGACGTGCCGCTCCATGCGGTCGCTACCGAGCGCGAGTGGATCGCGGTCGCATGACGCCAAGCTGGCGCAAGCCCGCGGGGGTGCTGGCGATCCTGGCGCTGATCGCGGTGTGGAGCGTGGTCGTGGCGAGCGTGGCGGGCTGGGTAAGCGGCTGGGCGTGGCCGCTTCAGCTAGTGTTCTACCTGTTTACGGGACTGGTGTGGATCGCGCCGCTGAAGCCGTTGCTGCTTTGGATGGAGACGGGACGCTGGCGGTAGGATGCGCCGCGGCGAAGCCGCGTCGTCGATCCCGGCTGGGCCGGGTCGGCCGCGCTTGTTTGCGTCGCGATCAGCTTCGCTGATCGCGTCCAAACTGCGCGATGGCGCGAGTGACGGGGCTCGAACCCGCGACCTCCGGCGTGACAGGCCGGCGCTCTAACCAACTGAGCTACACCCG
>NZ_CAHJXA010000344.1 GCF_903644135.1 Sphingomonas bacterium
GTCGACGTGGGCACGACCGTCGCCCGCGGCACGGTGCTGGCAGAATTCGCGGCCGGGCCGGAGAGCCCTGGCTAGGCGTTTATCGAGAGGGGACCCCCATGGCAGGCCTGTACTTCGAGGAACTCACCCCCGGTCGCGAGTTCGTGCATCCGTGGTCGCGGACATCTCCGCCTTCCTCGCCGCTCATGCCGACGCGGCGCTGGTGGTGTTCGACGTGCCGTTGCTGTTCGAGACCGGCGGCGACCGCGCCGTCGACCGCGTCGCCGTCGTCTCCGCCGCACCGGAGGTGCAGCGCGCCCGCGTCCTCGCCCGGCCGGGGATGACCGAGGCGAAGCTGGCGCACATCCTCGCCCGCCAGCTGCCCGACGCCGCCAAGCGCGCCCGCGCCGACCATGTCATCGCCACCGATGTGCCGCTGGCCGAGACGCGCGCCGCGGTCGAGCGCCTGGTCGCTTGCCTCGCACCGCCGATGGGTGGATAGAGGCCCGACGATGCGCGAGATCGTCTTCGACACCGAAACCACGGGATTGAGCTTCGGCGGCGGCGACCGGCTGGTCGAGATCGGCTGCGTCGAGCTGGTCAACCGGGTCGAGACTGGGCGCACCTTCCACGCCTATTATCATCCCGAGCGGTCGATGCCCGCCGAAGCCTATGCGATCCACGGCCTGTCGGAGACGTTCCTGTCCGACAAGCCGGTGTTCGCGGCGGCGGTCGCCGACCTGCTCGACTTCCTCGGCCACGCGCCGCTGGTGGCGCACAATGCCGGCTTCGACTTCGCCTTCCTCAATGGCGAGCTTGGCCGCTGCGGGTTTCAGCCGGTCTGCACGAAGACGCGCTATGTCGACACGCTGCAGATCGCGCGCAGCCGTCACCCGGGTGCCAAGCACAGCCTCGACGCGCTGTGCGGCCGCTACGGCATCGACCGCTCGCACCGTGTCCTTCACGGCGCGCTGCTCGACGCGCAGCTGCTGGCGCAGGTCTATGTCGAGCTGCTCGGCGGGCGGCAGATCGGGCTCGGGCTGGTCGACGATGCCGCCGTCGTCGCCGCGGTGGCGACTGCCGCTGCCGTGCCGGTCGCACGGCCGGTCCGCGCGCCGCGCCATTTCGCCGCGTCGGCAGGAGAACTTGCCGCCCATGCCGCGTTCATGGCGAGGATCAGCGATCCGATCTGGGGGGCCGCGGCGGCCGGGTGACGCCAGCGGACGGGCAAAACCGTCCGAACTGAGGAGAAGTCGAATGGATATCCGAGTTTCCGGTCATCAGGTCGCCACCGGCGACGCGCTCGCCGCCCATGTGCAGGACCGGCTCCAGGGTATCGCCGACAAGTATTTCTCCCGCGCGATCTCGGCGGAGGTCACCTTCGGCAAGGGGCCGCACGATGTCGGCTTCACCTGCGATATCGTCGCGCACGTCATGAAGGGGCTGGTGCTCAAGGGCCGCCACGACGCGCACGACGCGCATCCCGCCTTCGACGCCGCCGCCGCGAAGATCGAGACGCAGCTGCGCCGCTACATGCGCCGGCTGAAGGACCGCCACGCCGGCGAGGCGACCGCGATCAACGAGGCCGGGGCCTATGACAATGCCGGCTACACCCTGTTCGCCGAGGCGAGCGGCGAGGAGGAGGTCGGCGACGCGCCGCTGATCGTCGCCGAGACGCGGGTCGACGTGCCCGACGCCAGCGTGTCCGATGCGGTGATGATGCTGGACCTGCGCAACACCGCGGCGCTTCTGTTCAAGAATGCCGGCACCGGCGCGTACAACATGGTCTATCGCCGCGGCGACGGCACCATCGGCTGGGTCGAGCCGCAGCGCGGCGGCAGCGGCGCGGGCCAGCACGCCGCAAGCTGACTTTCCTTCCCCGGTGGCGGGCGCTATGCCGCCCGCCTTCCGAGGGACCTGCATCGTCCATGACCGATCTCAGCGACCTGCTCAGACCCGAGGCGGTGCTCACCGGCGTCGCGGCGGCGACCAAGAAGGCGGTGCTCGCCAGCGTTGCGGCGGCGGCGGCAGGGATCGTCGACGGCGATGCCCGCGACATTGGCGAGCGGCTGGCGGCGCGCGAGAAGCTGGGCTCGACCGGGTTCGGCTATGGCGTGGCACTGCCCCATGCCCGGCTGCCGGGGCTGGCGGTGGTGACCGGCGTGTTCGTGCGGCTTGCCCAACCCATCGACTTCGGCGCGGTCGACGACCTGCCGGTCGATCTCGTCTTCGCGCTGCTGTCGCCGGTGGAGGCGGGGGCCGATCACCTCAAGGCGTTGGCGAGGGTGTCGCGGCAGCTGCGCGACCGCGCGTTCCTGGCCAAGCTGCGCGGGGCGGCGTCGTGCGACGCGCTGTACGCGCTGCTGTGCGAGGATCAGGCGCGCGACGCGGCGTGAACGACGCAGCGCCCGCACGCGGCGCGGCGGCGCATTTCCGCGCGCTGGAGTCGCTCTATGCGACCGCGCCGATCAACCGGTTGTTCGAATCGCGGCTGGAGGTTGTCTCGCCCGGCTTCGCGCGCATCCGGTTCCAGCTCGACGAGCGCCATTTTCACGCCGCCGGCGCGGTGCATGGCACCAGCTACTTCAAGATGCTCGACGATGCCGCCTTCTACGCGGCGAACAGCCTGGTCACCGACCGCTTCCTGCTGACCACCGCCTTCAACCTCCTCTTCACCCGCCCGCTCAAGGCCGGCGAGGTGATCGCGGAGGGTCGCCTGGCAAGCGGTCGCCGGCGCGTGTTCGTCGCCGATGCGCGGTTGATCGACAGCGAGGGCGAGGAGGCGGCGCGCGGCACCGGCACCTTCATGCGCTCGCAGATCGCGCTGGCGGGGCTGCCGGGCTATCGGACGCCGTGAGGGCGCGGTG
>NZ_CAHJXA010000345.1 GCF_903644135.1 Sphingomonas bacterium
ACCCACCGCTCCCCACGCCAGAAAGACGGCGCCGTCCAAATCCACGCCAAAATCGCGTTCTGACGAAACACCCGGGCAGCCAGACCATCACCTGGCCGCCCGAAGAGACTAGTAGCTACAGCCGGCCGAACACCGCTTCGAAGCCTTGCACGTCGCCTGCCGCCAGGAACCGCGCCTGCTCGACCCAGCGGTCGCGCTCCATGCGGCCGCTGAAGGTGCCGAGATCGGCGTCGAGGCGTAGCGCCGCATCGTGATCGAGCGCGGCAAGCTGGCCGACATTGGTGATGCCCAGCTCGGCAAGACGGTTCGCGACCTTGGGACCGAGCCCCTTGAGCTGCGTGACCGACCCGCTCGCCGCTTCGCTGTCGATGACTCCGACCGGCGGCGACACCGCATCCTCGCTCGCTGACGGTGCCTCGACGCCAGCCTGTCTGGCATGGTCTACCACCTGTCGCTCGGCCCGGCGGCGCTGCCGTTTCAGCCGCGCGCCATAGACGATGCCGGCGATCACCACTGCCGCCAGGATCGCGATCCAGATCAGGTGGACGTTGGTCAGCAGCGACGTGAAATCGCTGCCGCTGGACAGCGTCGTGGCGGTTGGCGAAGCGCCGGTCTGGATGGGGCTGGTCTGGTTCATGGCCCGCAATCCTATCGTGCCTCGCGCTCCCGCGCCACTGCCCGTAAGCCGATGTCATGGCGGTAGAATCCGTCGGGATAGGCGATGCCGGCGACGGCCGCATAGGCGGCCTCCCGCGCCTCGCCGATCGTCGCGCCGCTTGCCGTGACGGCAAGCACGCGGCCGCCGGCTGCTTCCAGACCGTCCGGCCCGGCGCGCGTGCCCGCTTGAAAGACGGTTCCGCCGTTCGCCTCGGCGGCGTCGATGCCGGCGATGCCGCCGCCGGTCCGCGGCGTTCCCGGATATCCCGCCGCCGCGATCACCACCGTCAGGGCCGGCGCGGGTGCGAACTCCGCCGGCGGCAACGCGCCGAGCCTCTGCTCCGCCACCGCCAGCAGCGTCGCCACCAGATCGCCGGCGAAGCGCATCATCAGCACCTGGCATTCCGGGTCGCCGAACCGGGCATTGTATTCGATCAGCTTCGGCCCGGCAGCGGTCAGCATCAGCCCCGCATAGAGCACGCCGCTGAACGGCGTTCCGGTCGCCGCCATGGCGCGCACGGTGGGGGCGACGATCGTCTCGATCGTCTCCGCCTCCAGCGCCGGGGTGAGGATCGGTGCGGGGCTGTACGCGCCCATGCCGCCGGTATTGGGGCCGGTGTCGCCGTCGCCGACCCGCTTGTGATCCTGGGCGCTGCCGAATGGCATCAGCGCCTCGCCGTCGGTCAGGACGAACAGGCTGACCTCCTCGCCCTCCAGATATTCCTCGATCACGGCTGTTGCGCCTGCGTCCGCGAACAGGTCGGCGACCGCGCTCTCGGCCTCTTGGCGGGTCATGGCGACGGTCACGCCCTTGCCTGCGGCGAGACCATCGGCCTTGACGACCACCGGCACCCCGAAGCGGGCGAGCGCGGCATCGGCCTCCGCCCGGCTCGCGACCCGCGCATAGGCGGCGGTCGGGATGCCGGCGCGCGCGCACAGGTCCTTGGTGAAGCCCTTCGATCCCTCCAGCTGCGCGGCGGCGGCGGATGGGCCGAACACCGCCACCCCGGCGGCGCGCAGCGAGTCCGCCAGGCCGTCGACCAGCGGGGCTTCCGGCCCGATCACGACCAGGCCGACGGCGTGCGTCCGGCAAAAGCCAGTGACGGCGGCATGGTCGGCGATGTCCAGCGCGACCAGCTCCGCGTGCTGCCTGATCCCCGGATTGCCCGGCGCGGCGTAGAGGATATCCAGCATCGGCGATTGCGCCAGCTTCCACGCGAGCGCATGTTCGCGGCCACCGCCACCGATCAGCAGGACGTTCATGGTTGCCCCCTACGATACCGGCGCGCGGCTCTTAGCCGAGGAGGTGCCCGGCGACAACGCGCTCGCGGTCTCGGTCGGCGAGCTGGCCGGCCGGCTCAAGCGGATGGTGGAGGGCGAGTTCGGCCATGTCCGCCTGCGCGGCGAGATCTCCGGCTACAAGCGCGTCGCGTCGGGGCACGCCTATCTGTGCCTCAAGGACGATGCCGCGGTGATCGACGGCGTGATCTGGAAGGGGCAGGCGAGCGCGCTGGCGTTCCAGCCGCAGGACGGGGTGGAGGTGATCGCCACCGGCCGGCTGACCACCTATCCTGGCCGCTCCAAATACCAGATCGTCATCGAGCGGATGGAGCTGGCCGGGGCCGGCGCGCTGATGGCGCTGCTGGAGAAGCTAAAGGCACAGCTGGCGGGCGAAGGGCTATTCGACGCCGCGCGCAAGCGGCGGCTGCCGTTCCTGCCGCGGGTGATCGGCGTCGTCACCTCGCCGACCGGGGCGGTGATCCGCGACATCCTCCACCGGCTGGAGGACCGCTGCCCGACGCACGTCGTCGTCTGGCCGGTCAAGGTACAGGGCGAAGGCGCGGCGCAGGAGGTGGCGGCGGCGGTGCGCGGCTTCGATGCGTTGCCTTCCAACGGCAGTGTGCCGCGCCCCGACTTAGTCATCGTCGCGCGCGGTGGCGGCTCGATCGAGGATCTTTGGGCGTTCAACGAGGAGGTCGTGGTGCGCGCCGTCGCCGGCTGCTCGATCCCGATCATCTCCGCGGTCGGCCACGAGACCGACACCACGCTGTGCGACCACGCCGCCGACCTGCGCGCGCCGACGCCCACCGCGGCGGCGGAGCTGGCGGTGCCGGTGCTCGCCGACCTTCGTCTGGCAATCGACGGCCATCGCTTGCGAACGGAGCGTTGCGCCCGCCGCCATGTCGA
>NZ_CAHJXA010000346.1 GCF_903644135.1 Sphingomonas bacterium
CGGCGGCAGGGTGGCGGATTGCCAGCCTTGCGTCCTGGCCGACGATATGGCGACCGAGCAGCACCAGCGCGGCCTGATTGGCGATCGTCACCTGGCCGCCGTCGATCAGCAGCACCGGCTCCTCGATGCCGTCGAGCACCGCGTCGACCAGCGCGGCGGGGTCGGCGTCGCGGGCCGGCTCGGCAATTGCGACCGGCTCGGCGCGGGCGGCGAGCATCACCGCGATCAGGCCGCCCAGCCCGGCGATCGCCGCCGGTCGCCAGCCGTGAAGCCACAGCAGCACCCCAGCGGTGGCGACGAGGATCAGCAGCGGAAACAGGCGGGGGCGGGCCATGTGTGCCATTCTACGCCATCGGCGGCGACTTGCCACCGGCGGGGTGCTTGTCTCTCCGTGACGATTGTGAAAGGGCTGTGACGCTAGGGAGCCGTTGATGACCGACCTGCCACCCGACCAGCCCGATGAGGAGGGCGTGCCGACGCGTCGCCGCGTGCTGACGATCGGTGCGGTGACGGCCGCCGCGGTGGTGTCGATCCGACCGGCGCTGGCGCAAACCGCCGGATCGGTGATGCATTGCGAGATCCCGGTGCCCGACGCCGGCCATGCCGGCAGCGCCATCGCCGCCGACGGCAGCCTGGTGCCCGCCGGCACGCAAGGATCGTTCCCCAGCCCCGGCCGGCCGTTCCAGGGCGAGGAGGTCAAGCGCGCGCTTGCCGGCGGCCAGCTGCCCGGCACGACGTGGGAGAGCAACCGCGCCTATGTCGGCTATATCCGCCGGCTCCAGCGCGGGCAGAGCGGCTTTACCTGCTTCGCCTCGCTGCAGATGCCGCGCTAGGCGTGCGTTACCGGGCGGCGACGGCGCTGCTCGATGCTCCGCTCGATGCGTTTACCGCCGTATTCCATCGGGCGTCGGGTATCACTCATCTGCTGACCGAGCCTGCGCCGGAGATCCTGGCCGTATTAGCGGATGAGCCGCTGACCTTGCCGGCGCTGCTGGCGCGGCTGGCTGACCTCTACGACCTTGCCGACGCCGATCGTGCGGCGCTGGCGGCGCGGCTGGAGGAGCTGGTCGCGGCCGGGTTGGTCGAGGCGATCCCGGCGTGAAGCACCAGCTGGCGGTGCGGGTTGGGCCGGCGAAATTCCGCATCGGCTCGGCCTGGCGGGCGCCGATCGCGGCCCTGTCGGCGCTCTATGCCGATTACCCCCCCGTAACGACGGTGCCCGACTTCACCGTCCGGCTGGAGCCGACGCGGCCGTGGCGGCGCTGGCTGCGGCCGGCGGTGGCGATTGGCGGCGACTATCGCCTGCCCGAGGCGGCCCCGCTGCCGCTCGCCCAAGGGCTGCTCGCCGCCGAGATGGCGATGAACCTGCAGATGGCGCTTGGCTGGCGGCGGCACCTGCTGCTCCACGCCGGTGTCGTCGAACGCGACGGTCGCGCGCTGGTGCTGACCGGCGCGTCGGGATCGGGCAAGTCGACCTTGGCGGCGCTGCTGGCAAGGCAGGGCTGGCGGTTCCTGGGCGACGAGTTCGCGCTGCTCGATCCGGCGACCGGCACGCTGGCACCGTTTCCGCGCCCGGTCAGCCTGAAGAACGAGAGCATCGCGCTGTTCGACGGCGGGCACCGCTGGGGACCGCTGCTGCGCGGCACGCCCAAGGGCGACATCCGCCACCTCGTTCCCGACAGCGAGGCACTGGCGGCGATGGATCAGCCGGCGACGCCGGCGCTGATCGTCTTCCCCAGCTTCGGCTTCACGGAAGCGGTGCGCGCCGTGCCGCCAAGCGAAGCGTTCGTGCGGCTGACCCAGGCATCGACCAACTATACGGCATTGGGCGAGGCGGGGTTCGCGGCGCTGACCAGGCTGATCGGCGAGGTGCCGGCGGTCGCGGTCGACTATCCCGACACCGCGACCGCGCTGCGGCTGATCGACATGCTGTGGAGCGCGCAGTGACGCCGGCGCTGCGGCTGGTCCGCGCCTTGGCCGATCCGTCGAGCGTCGCCGGCGAGGTGGACTGGACCGCATTGCTGACGGTCGCGCGCGCGGAACTGCTGCTGGGGACGCTGGCCGTGCGCCTGGACGGACTGTCGCTGCCGGACGGGGTGGCGGCGATCCTGGCCGATGCTCGCGATCATGCCGAGCATGGCCGCCGCGCCGCCATGTGGGAGGCGGAGATGGCGCGCCGCGCGCTCGCCCCGCTGGGCTGCCCGGTGGTGCTGCTGAAGGGCACGGCGTTCGTTGCAGGCGGGCTGAAGGCGGGGCAGGGGCGGTCGATCGGCGACCTCGACATCCTCGTGCCCCAGGCGGCGCTGGGCGAGGTGGAGGCGGCGCTGCTCGCGGCGGGGTGGGAGTGGGTCAAGCCCGATCCCTATGACGACGCCTATTACCGCCGCTGGATGCACGAGCTGCCGCCGCTGATACACCGCGAGCGCGACCGGATAATCGACGTGCACCACACGATCCTGCCGCTGACCGCCCGGCGGCGGCCGGACGCGGCGGCGCTGGTGGGGGAGGCGGTGCCGCTGGGTCACGGCCTGTCGGTGCTGTCGCCGAACGACATGATCGTCCACGCCGCCGCGCATCTGCTGGCAGACGGCGACCTCGCGGGAGGGCTGCGCAACCTGTGGGACATCCACTGTCTGATCGAGGAGTTCGGCACCGACGGCCTCGCCGAGCGTGCCCGCCATCATGGCTTGTGGCGCGAGGTGTCGCGGGCGGCGCGGCTCGCGAACGACCTGTACGCGACACCGATCCCGGCGATCTGGCAGGCACGCAACCGCGCCGATCCGCTGTACCGCCGCCGGCTGCTGGCGCGCGACGGCTGGGGCCGCGCGACGCGGCCGGC
>NZ_CAHJXA010000347.1 GCF_903644135.1 Sphingomonas bacterium
GGCGGCGGGACGCTCGACTGGCGCGGCCTCGCCGAGCAGCTGGTGCCGTACGTGGCCGGGATGGGCTTCACGCACGTCGAGCTGATGCCGATCATGGAGCACCCGTTCGGCGGCTCCTGGGGCTATCAGCCGCTCGGCCAGTTCGCGCCCTCGGCGCGCTACGGCTCGCCCGCCGACTTCGCCGGCTTCGTCGACGCGTGCCACCGCGCCGGCGTCGGCGTGATCCTCGACTGGGTGCCCGCGCACTTCCCGACGGACGCGCACGGGCTCGCCCGGTTCGACGGCACGCCGCTCTATGAGCACGGCGACCCGCGCGAGGGCTTCCATCAGGACTGGAACACCGCGATCTACAATCTCGGCCGGCGCGAGGTGTCGGGGTTCATGCTCGCCTCAGCACTATGGTGGCTGGAGGCGTTCCACGTCGACGGGCTGCGCGTCGACGCCGTCGCCTCGATGCTGTACCGCGACTACAGCCGCAAGCACGGCGAGTGGGTGCCCAACGTCCATGGCGGGCGCGAGAACCTCGAATCCGTCGCCTTCCTGCGCCAGATGAACGCGGTGGTCGCGGAACGCTGCCCGGGCGCGATCACGGTGGCGGAGGAGTCGACGTCGTGGCCCGGCGTGTCCGCGCCGGTCGCCGACGGCGGCCTGGGCTTCTCGTACAAGTGGAACATGGGCTGGATGCACGACTCGCTCCAGTATGTGGAGCGCGATCCGGCCTATCGCGGCTGGCACCATGACGAGCTGACGTTCAGCCTCGTCTACGCCTTCTCCGAGCGGTTCGTGCTGCCGATCAGCCACGACGAGGTGGTGCACGGCAAGGGATCGCTGCTGGGCAAGATGCCGGGGGACGCGTGGCGCAAGCTCGCGACCCTGCGCGCCTATCTCGCGTTCCTGTGGACGCATCCGGGCAAGAAGCTGCTGTTCATGGGTTGCGAGCTCGCCCAGCCGACCGAATGGAACCACGACGGCGAGCTGCCCTGGCACCTGCTCGACAGCCCCGAGCACGCGGGCGTGCAGGCGCTGGTGCGCGCGCTGAACGAACTGTACGCCGCCGAGCCCGCGCTCCACGCGGGCGACGCGGATCCGGCGGGCTTCGCCTGGATCGTCGGCGACGACCGCGCCAACAGCGTGTTCGTCTGGTCCCGCCACGGCCGCGCGGGCGATCCGCCGGTGGTGGTGGCGCTCAATATGACGCCCGAGCCTCGCCACGGCTACCGGATCGGCCTGCCCGCCGCCGGACGCTGGAACGTGGCGCTCAACAGCGACGCCGCGACCTTCGGCGGGTCGGGCGCGGGGCAGGTGGGCGAGGTGGTGGCGGAACCAACGCCGTCGCACGGGCTTCCTGCCAGTGCCGCGCTCGCCTTGCCGCCGCTCGGCTGCCTCGTCCTACGCCATCAAGGAACAACCGTATCGTGACATCGCCCGACCGGCTGGAAGCCGGATCGCCCTACCCGCTCGGCGCGACGTTCGACGGGGAAGGGGTGAACTTCGCCGTCTACTCCGCCCACGCGACCAAGATGGAGCTGTGCGTCTTCGACCCGGCGGGGAAGCGCGAGACCCGGCGCTACCCGCTACCCGAATGGACGGACGAGGTGTGGCACGGCTATTTGCCCGACGCGGGGCCGGGCCTCGTCTACGGCTATCGCGCGTCGGGGCCGTACGAGCCCGAACAGGGCCACCGGTTCAACCCCAACAAGCTGCTGCTCGACCCGTACGCGCGCAAGCTGTCCGGCCAGATCCGCTGGAACGACGCGCTGTCGGGCTATCAGGTCAACTCGCGGCGCGGCGACCTGTCGTTCGACAAGCGCGACAGCGCGCCGGCGATGCCCAAGGCGGTGGTGGTCGACGATCATTTCGACTGGTCGCAGGACCGCCGCCCCCGCACGCCGTGGTCGGAGACGGTCGTCTACGAGGCGCACGTCAAGGGGCTGACCAAGCTGTTCGAGCTGGTTCCCCCGCGCGAGCGCGGCACCTACGCGGCGCTGGGCCATCCCAAGGTGGTCGAGCACCTGAAGCGGCTGGGCGTCACCGCGCTGGAGCTGATGCCGATCCAGGCGTTCACGCAGGACCGGTTCCTGCAGGAGAAGGGCCTGCGCAATTACTGGGGCTACAACACGCTCGCCTATTTCGCGCCCGAGCCGAGCTACATGGCGGGCGACAGCCAGGACGAGCTGCGCCGAGCGGTGCGCCGCCTGCACCGGGCGGGGATCGAGGTGATCCTGGACGTCGTCTACAACCACACGTGCGAGGGGTCGGAGAAGGGGCCGACGCTGTCGTGGCGGGGCCTCGACAACGCCAGCTACTACCGGCTGGTGAAGGATCAGCCGCGTTACTGCATCAACGACACCGGCACCGGCAACACGCTGAACACCGACAAGTCGCGCGTCATTCAGATGATCGCCGACTCGCTGCGCTACTGGGCGACGAGCTTCGGGGTGGACGGCTTCCGCTTCGACCTCGGCCTCACGCTGGGCCGCACGGAGACGGGCTTCGATCCCGGCCACGCCTTCTTCGACGTGCTGCGGCAGGACCCGGTGCTGAACCAGCTGAAGCTGTCGACCGAGCCGTGGGACATCGGCCCGGGCGGCTATCAGCTCGGCAACTTCCCGCCCGGCTTCGGCGAGTGGAACGACAAGTACCGCGACACGGTGCGCAAATACTGGCGCGGCGACCCGTCGCAGCGCGGCGACCTGGCCGCGCGGCTGTCGGGATCGGGCGACTTGTTCGATCACCGCGCGCGCCGGCCCTGGGCGAGCGTCAACCTGCTCGACGCGCATGACGGCTTCACCCTCGCCGACACGGTGGCGTATGAGGAGCGGCACA
>NZ_CAHJXA010000348.1 GCF_903644135.1 Sphingomonas bacterium
CACGGCCGCGCCAGCACCGCCCCGAGCCGCTCCTCGCAGGTCCGCAGCCAGGCGGCAGGGGCGTGGCGGCGGACGGCGGCCAGCACGACCTCACGGATGGCCGGCAGCGCATGGGCGTGCTGATGGCCGTCGACAAACGCCGGCGGTCGCCCCATCGCCTGCGCAAAGGCGTCGAACTGCGCGTCGATTTCGGCGGCAAGCTCGTCGAGCGGCAGGGTGCTGCCCGACAGCCGTTCGAGCCGATGGAGATGCGGCAGCTCGCCGCCGGGGGCGAGTCGCGGCATCGCAGTCAGCGGCACCTCGTCGGTCAGCACCAGGTGGAGACCGATCGCGCGATCGGCGGGCACGTCGCGCAGCATCCGGCTGTCCTCGCGCCAGTTCGGCCGCACTGTCATGCAGCCGGTGGCGGTCAACCGTCGCGCGGCGAGCAGGTCGGCGATGACGCGGCTGGTGTCGCTCGAAAAGGCGAAATCGTCAGCGCACAGGGTAAGGGTTGGCACCAAGGGGCGAGGCGATCCGTCCGACATCCTGAAACTGCCGCTCCCGAATACGCTCGCTGGTCAGCCGGCGTGCGCGCAGCCGCGTCGCCAGGAACCGGTAGAAGAACCAGTCGCCCGCCACCGGTGCGGCGACACAATAGAGCAGCCGTTCGGCCAGCGTCCAGCGGATCGACGCGCGATCGCGCTCACGCGGCGACGGGCAGCACCATAAGCCATAGGCATAGCGCATCGAGCCGTGCTTCATCACCCGGTGGATCACCTCATGATCCTCCAGCACATAGCCCCAGCGATGCGGATCGAAGCCGCCCGCCCGGCGCAGCGCCTCGGTGCGGAACGCCTGACCCGCGCCGCCGGTGTGGCACTGGCCGCGCAACAGCATCGCAGTGGCGGCGATGCGCCGCGCCTCGCGCCGCCGCGTGCGCGCATCGGCAGTGGGCGGCACGAAGAACGCTCCCGCGACCGCGTTACCACGCTCCAGGATGCGCTGCGCCTCGGCAAGATAGTGCGGCGGGTACCAGGTGTCGGCGTCGCATGTCGCCACATAGGGCGTTGCCACCCGCGTCAGGCCGAGCGCCAGCGCTGCCACCTTGCCGGGTCGCGGCTCGGTCAGCAGCTCATAATCGAGCTCGAGGCGGTGACAGGTGGCGCTGGCGATCGCGGCGCTGCCGTCGGTCGAGGCGTTGTCGATCAGGATGACGCGCGGGCGGACGGTCTGCGCCGCCAGGCTCTCCAGCGTCGTGTCGAGGCAGTCGCGCTCGTTGAAGAAGGGGACCAGTACGCTCCACCGGACCCGGTGACCCGCCTGGGCGGGAACGGCACCGCGGGGGTGCAAGGCGCGATCAACAAACATGCTTCGGCTTCGTACTCTACTGGGTAGTCGGTGTTGGCGACAGCTTGGTTACGGTTTGGGCGAGCTGCAGACCTTCAGGCGAGCTGCGCGACCAACTCACCGGCATGGGCCCGGCGCTTCGCTTCGCCAGCGACGCCGGCCAGCGAGGCGAGGATGCCGGTCATTACGTCGGCGGCGATCGACAAGGTCGCCATCAGCGCGATCAGCGCCGCCGCATCGGTGCCCTTGCCGAGCAACGCCACCGACACGCCGGCGAACACCACGTCCTTCTGCGAGATCAGCGGCAGCCGCGACACCAGCAGCTTCAACGCCGAGAGCACCACCCAAGTCAGCAGCGCCACAGCCGGCAGCGCCAGCTGCCACAACAGCCCGGTCATCAGGATCGACACCGCGGCGCGGCCGCCATGCACCGCCGCGATGTAGCGCAGGTCGGCACCCGAGCGGCTGAACAGCTTGTTGCGCAGCGCCAACGCGGTCAGCGGCGGCACCGCGATGATCGCCAGCGACGGGACCAGCACCCAAAGCGGCAGCGACGGGCCGAACGCGCCCATGAAGGGCAGCGCAATCAGCGTGACGACGATGGTGGTGGCGTTCCCGACCGCCGCCGACAGGATCGCGACGTCCTTGACCGCGCCGAACGCCGCGCCGCACACGCCGCGACCCTTGGCCCAGGCGTAGAGATACGCCTCGCCGGCATAGCCGAACAACAGGTTGTTGCCGATCATCTTGCGCGCGAGCGGCAGCATACCGGAAGCGGGGATGTTCCACAGGCGGCGATAGATCAGCCAGTCGGCCACGATCGGCGCGAGATGGGCGAGGACAAAGGCGATCCAGAAGATCGGCCGGCGCGGCACCATCGCCAGCATCGTGTGCCAGTTGATCGCATGGAACTGCCACAGCGCGCCGGCGAGCACCGCCACCGACAGCACCGGCGCGGCGAAACGGCTGATCGCCTTCGACACGGCATCGGCGAGCGCCGGCGACACCAGATCGCCGCCACGCACCCGCTCGGACCAGTTCGCTACCATCCCGCCCATGCCGACCCCGCTAGTGTCTCCGTTAATGAGACGTTACCGGCAGTTGAGACCCACAGCAGAGATCGTCTGGCGATGGGGTTTGTCGACGAACGGAGTTCCTGGTGAGACGAACCGAGTGATAGCGGCAGGAGGATCAGGGAACTTCGCTCCGGATCGACGATGGGGGCTGGCCGTCCTGCTGCTTGTCGCGGTGGCGACGCGGGCGTGGGTGTTCGGCAACCCGGTCTATCATGTCGACGAGCAATATTATCTGCTGGTCGGTGACCGGATGCTGCACGGCGCGGTGCCGTATGTCGACCTGTGGGACCGAAAGCCGATCGGGCTGTTCCTCCTCTATGCCGCAATCCGGTTGCTGCCGGGCGACGGCGTGCTCGCCAGCCAGTTGTTGGCGCTGGTCTTTGCCTGGGCTACCGCGTTCGTCGT
>NZ_CAHJXA010000349.1 GCF_903644135.1 Sphingomonas bacterium
GTCGCTCTGGTTGATACCAGCGGATTGAGGCGTGAGTGTTGATTTCTGCTGAGAGCTGACCCGGGAGGAGCCGAGTTTCCGCTGAGAAGTGACCCATGTTCTGACCTTTTCCCTGGCTGTTGGGTCGGGGGAACGAGGAGTGATCGACATGGCGTTACTGAGTGTGATCCGGCGCTGGCATTTGCGCGAAGGGATGCCGATCCGGGAGATCGAGCGGCGCACGGGGTTGTCGCGCAACACGATCCGCAAGTATCTGCGGGCGGGCACGGTGGAGCCGAAGTTCAAGGTTCCCAAGCGGCCGAGCAAGCTGGACCCGTTCGCTGAGAAGCTGTCGGGGTGGCTGCAGAGCGAGGCGGGCAAGTCTCGCAAGCAGAAGCGCACGGCCAGGCAGATGCACGCCGATCTGGTCGCACTGGGCTATGGCGGTTCGTACGGACGCGTCTCTGCCTTCGTACGGGCCTGGAAGGCGGACCGCCAGCGCGATGCCCAGACCAGCGGCCGCGGCACGTTCGTGCCCCTGGTCTTTGCGCCGGGCGAGGCCTTCCAGTTCGACTGGAGCGAGGACTGGGCCCTGCTCGGCGGCGAGCGGGTCAAGCTGCAGGCGGCGCACACCAAGCTCTCGCACAGCCGCGCGTTCATCGTGCGCGCCTATCCGCTCCAGACGCACGAGATGCTGTTTGACGCGCTGACCCAGGCGTTCCGAGTGCTGGGCGGGGTGCCGCGGCGCGGGATCTTCGACAACATGAAGACCGCTGTCGACAGGATCGGCACCGGCAAGGCGCGACAGGTCAACGCCCGGTTCGCGGCGATGGCCAGCCATTACCTGTTCGAGCCCGAGTTCTGTAATCCCGCCGCGGGCTGGGAGAAGGGCCAGGTCGAGAAGAACGTCCAGGATGCGCGTCGCCGGCTGTGGCAGCAGCTGCCGAGCTTCCCCGACCTGGACGCGCTCAACGCTTGGCTCGAGCAGCGCTGCATCGAGCAGTGGGGCGAGATCGAGCATGGCGTCCTGCCCGGCACGGTCGCCGACGTCTGGACCCAGGAGGTCGCCAGCCTGATGCCGCTGGGCCGGCCGTTCGACGGCTTCGTCGAGCACAGCAAGCGCGTCTCGCCGACCTGCCTCGTGCACTTCGAGCGCAACCGCTACAGCGTGCCGGCCTCGTTCGCCAACCGTCCGGTCAGCGTGCGGATCTACCCGGAGCGGATCGTCATCGCCGCCGAGGGCCAGATCCTGTGCGAGCATGTCCGGATCGTCGATCGATCGCACCACCCGGGGACGACCATCTACGACTGGCGCCATTATCTGGCGGTGGTCCAGCGGAAGCCCGGAGCGCTGCGCAACGGCGCTCCGTTCGCCGACATGCCCGACGGCTTCCGGCGCCTGCGAGGCCATCTGCTCAAGCGCGTCGGCGGCGACCGGGAGATGGTGGAGATCCTGGCGCTCGTCCTGCAGCATGACGAGCAGGCGGTGCTCTGCGCCGTCGAGCTGGCGCTGGACGCGGGCGTCCCCACCAAGACCCACATCCTCAACCTCCTGCACCGGCTGGTCGACGGGAAGGCGGACAAGGTCGCGATGATCGACGCCCCGCAGGCGCTCGTCCTGCGCCGCGAGCCCGAGCCCAACGTCGGACGCTATGATGCGCTGCGCGGGAAGGATCTGCGCCATGCGTCATGATCCCGCCAGCGCCGCCGTCGTTGTCATGCTGCGCGGGCTCAAGATGTACGGCATGGCGCACGCCGCCGGCGATCTCATCGAGCAGGGCGCGCCGGCGTTCGACGCCGCCGTGCCGATCCTCTCCCAGCTGCTCAAGGCCGAGATCGCCGAGCGCGAGGTCAGGTCGATCGCCTACCAGATCAATGCGGCCCGCTTCCCGGCGTACAAGGATCTCGCCGGGTTCGACTTCGCGTCCAGCGAGGTCAACGAAGCCATGGTCCGCCAACTCCACCGCGGCGAGTTCATCGAGGGCGCCGACAATGTCGTGCTGATCGGCGGGCCGGGAACCGGCAAGACGCACATCGCGACCGCTCTCGGCGTGCAGGCGGTTCAGCATCACCGCAAGAAAGCCCGGTTCTTCTCCACCGTCGATCTGGTCAATGCGCTCGAGCAGGAAAAGGCCATGAACAAGGCGGGCCAGCTCGCCGAGCGGCTGCTCCGCCTCGACCTCCTCATCCTCGACGAGCTCGGCTACCTGCCGTTCAGCCCGTCAGGCGGCGCCTTGCTGTTCCACCTGCTCAGCAAGCTCTACGAGCGCACCAGCGTCGTCATCACCACCAACCTTAGCTTCAGCGAGTGGGCCGGCGTGTTCGGCGATCCCAAGATGACCACCGCGCTGCTCGATCGCCTCACTCACCACTGCCATATCCTCGAGACCGGGAACGACAGCTTCCGGTTCAGAGCCAGCACCGCGACCGGCAAACCCAGGAAGGAGAAAATCCGTGACTTGACCGACGCAGCATCAAGCGTGGCATAAGCCTCACGACCGGGTCACCTCCCAATGGAAACCCCGGGTCAACTCTCAGCAGAAATCAACACCGCCGCGACCTGCCCGTGATCCTCGACTGCCTGCGCGTGTGGAGGCGCGATTACGGGGTCAGCTTCGGGTCGTAGCAGGGGCGCGCTCGGTAGCCACTTAGTCCAGCAAACGTCCAGTTTGTCGCCCAGCAATCCCAACCGACTCATATTCTACTGTTTTCCTCGATGACCAGGAGGCACGATAAGGCACTCGTAATACCAAGTCTCTGAGATCATGACCGATGCGCCCATCGGCGTAGACCGAGGGACATGATGCGCCAGGGTTGGTCGA
>NZ_CAHJXA010000350.1 GCF_903644135.1 Sphingomonas bacterium
GCGGCGGGGCCTATTGGCTGGAAGGCGGCCGATCCAATTCGGGCTTCGTCGTCGGCGACAAGGGCGTGGTCGTGATCGACACCGGCAACACGCCGGACGACGGGCGCAAGGAGATCGCCAAGGTCGCCGAGGTCACGCCCAAGCCGGTGAACCAGGTGATCGTCACCCACGCCGATCCCGACCATGTCGGCGGGCTGCCGGGCTTTCCCGCCGGCACCCCCGTGATCGCGCAGGAGAACGCCCGCAGCGAGATCGAGGCGTCCGCGATCGCGGCGGCGGCCGATCCCAAGCTCGCGCGCTACGTCGGCGTCTACAGCCCGATCGTCGCCGGCTACCTGCCCACGCCGACGATCAGCGACACGCAGACGGTCACGATCGACGGCGTCCGCATGGTGCTGATCCATGTCGCGCCGGCGCACACCAGCGGCGACCTCGCGGTCTACCTGCCTAAGCAGAAGGTCGTCTACGGCGGCGACATCGTCCTGACCAATCTCGGCCGCTTCCCGGTCATCCATTTCGGCGGCTCGTCGCTGGGCTGGATCGAGTCGATGAAGGCGCTCCTCGCGCTCGACGCCGACCTCTACGTTCCCGGGCACGGCCCGGTCGTGCCCAAGGCCAAGCTGCAGGCGTCGCTGCAGGATGTCGAGCAGTATCGCGCGCAGATCAAGGCGATGGTCGAGCAGAAGAAGACGATGGCCGAAGTGATGCAGGCGCTGCCCGAGCCCGGCGCGAGCCCGATGTTCCTCAGCTTCACGCAGACCGTCTACAAGGAGCTGACCGAAGGCTACCCGCCGGCGAACCCGCCCTGGACGAACCTGATCGTGCGTCGATAACGGCCGCCGGCCTTCCGCTCGGCGGCCCGTTCCACGCAGCGGAATGTCGGGTACGAGGGTCTTGTGGGCGCGGTCGCCTCCGTTACGACTGTTCTCCATGATCGTCGGCCGACCAGGCGGCGGCGCAGGAGAGCAGCATGAAGGTCACCGTCGCCGCGGCACTGGCCGGTCTCGTCGGCATCGCGCAGCCGGCCCTCGCCCACCATTCCTTCGCGATGTTCGACGGAAAAAAGGAGAACGAGCTGAAGGGCGTGACGGTGGTCGACTGGCAGTGGTCGAGCCCGCATACCTGGCTGTACGTGCTCGTGCCCAACGGCACCGGCACCCCCGACAAGTACAGCATCGAGGGCGGAAACCCCGGCGTGCTGCGCCGCGCCGGCTTCAGCAAGGCCTCGTTCGCGCCCGGCGACAAGATCACCGTCTACATCGCCCCGCTGCGCAGCGGAGAGAAGGGCGGCGCGCTCAACGCGGTGCTGCTGCCGAACGGCAAGATGCTGGGCAAGCGGCTCGCGGCCTAGCCGAGCGAACGGGAGAGATGCTGTGACCTTCGTGCGTAACGCCTGGTACATGGCGGGCTGGTCCGACGACCTCGCCGACACGCCGCTGGCGATCACGATCCTGAACGACCCGATCGTGATCTTCCGCGGGACGGACGGGATCGGCGCACTGCTCGACGTGTGCCCGCATCGCGCCGTGCCGCTGAGCGCGGGCACGGTCGCCGAGGGCAACCTCGTCTGCCCCTATCACGGCATCGCCTTCGACACGGGCGGCACCTGCCGGAAGAACCCGCATATCCAGGGCCCGCCCGACCGGCTGAAGGCGCGCGCCTACCCGATCGCCGACAAGCACGGCATCCTGTGGGTCTGGCTCGGGCAGGCGGACCTCGCCAGCGTCGACGCGATCCCGGATTACGGCTGGTTCGACTCGCCGGGCCGGTACGCGGCGGGCGGCGGCTACGTGCATATCGAGGCCGACTACCGGCTGGTCATCGACAATCTCATGGACCTGGCGCACGCCGACTACATCCACCCCACCACCGTCGGGCAGCCGGGCGCGGCGGAGGTGCAACAGGTCGCCGTGGTGCGCGAGGGCGACACGATCTCGGTCAACACGCTGTGGCCGGACCTGCCGCCCAGCGCGCTGCACCGCCAGGCGTGGACGCGGACGGAGCGGGTCGACAAATATCTCGACATGAAGTGGCAGCCCGCCACCAACCTCCTCCTCAACCTCGGGATCATGGCCCCGGGCACGCCGCGCGACAGCGGCGTCCACACGCCGACCGCGCACATCCTGACGCCCGAGACGGACCGGACGACGCATTATTTCTGGAAGTTCGCCCGCGACTTCGACATCGCCAACGCCCCGTTGACCGAGCGCCTCGTCGAGATCATCGGCCGCGCGTTCAGCACCGAGGACAAGCCAATCATCGAGGCCGCGCAGCGCAACATCGACCGCACCGGCGCGAAGCTGACCAACTTCACCAAGGGCGACACTGGATCGGGGATGGTGCGGCGCGAGCTGGAGCGGCTGGCGACGCAGGAGCGGGGCTGAGGCGACCAGGCCGGGGCCGGGACCGCCGCCCGCTACACGTCCAGATTGGCGACCGACAGCGCGTTGTCCTGGATGAACTCGCGCCGCGGCTCCACCACGTCGCCCATCAGCCGGGTGAAGATCTCGTCCGCCACGTCCGCCTGATCGATCGTCACGCGCAGCATCGAGCGGTTGGCGGGATCAAGCGTCGTCTCCCACAATTGCTCCGCGTTCATCTCGCCCAGCCCCTTGTAGCGCTGGATCGCCAGCCCCTTGCGCCCGGACGCCAGGATCGCGTCGAGCAGCTGGGACGGGCGCGCGACGAGCGTATCGCCCTTGCCGGCGGACTGGGTGGCGACGGGCTCGCCCTCCTCGTCGGTCGCGACCGCGTCGACGGGTGCCTCGACAGGCGGCGCGGTGCGCGAGGAGACGAGC
>NZ_CAHJXA010000351.1 GCF_903644135.1 Sphingomonas bacterium
GGCGGCGGCGGCTTTGCCAGCGCGTTCGGCGGCGGTGGCCGGCGGGCCGCGGCCAAGGGCGCGAACGTGGCCTATCGCCTCCAGGTACCGTTCGTCGACGCGGCGACCCTCAACCCGCAGCGCGTGACGCTGGGCGACGGCACCCCGATCGACCTCAAGCTGCCGGCCGGGGTCGAGGACGGCACCCAGATGCGCCTTGCCGGCAAGGGCGAGCCCGGCCCGGGCGGGGCAGGCGACGCGACGGTGACGGTCGAGGTCCAGCCGCACCGTTTCTTCACCCGCGAGGGCGACGACGTCCGGCTCGACCTGCCGATCAGTCTCGCCGAGGCCGTGCTGGGTGGCCAGGTGCGCGTGCCGACGGTCGAGAAGCCGGTGATGCTGACCATCCCCGCGGGCACGTCGTCGGGACGTACCCTGCGCCTCAAGGGCAAGGGTTTTCACCACAAAGGCGGCGGCTCCGATGGCGCACGCGGCGACCAGTTGGTGACGCTGATGGTGCAGGTGCCGGCCGGTGACGCGGCACTGGCGAGCTTCGTCGAAAGCTGGGCGGGGCGCGACGGCGGGAACCCCAGGGCGGCGCTGGGCGTCTGAGCCGCGTGACAGATACCGCCCTTCCCGAAGCCCCCGCCCTCACGCCCGAGGACCGCGCCAAGCATCCCGGCCGCGCGCGCACCGTGCTCAGCCGCGAATATGCCCGCGTGAAGCCAGGCAGCGCGTTCTTCGAGATCGTCAAGCGCGCCGGCTCCGGCGTCTACGACAACGGCTTCATCTATGCCGGCAACCTTGCCTATCTCGCGCTGATGACGCTGTTCCCGTTCTTCATCACCGCCGCCGCGGTACTGTCGCTGCTGGGACAGAGCGCCGAGACCCAGCAGGCGGTATCGTCCTTCCTCCACGTCCTGCCGCCCGATGTCGCCAAGCTGCTCGAGAAGCCGATCCACGACGTGTTGCAGGCGCGTACCGGCTCGCTGCTCTGGCTGGGCGGGCTGGTCGGGCTGTGGACGGTGTCGAGCTTCGTCGACACCATCAAGGACATCTTCCGCCGCGCCTACGGCACCAAGAGCACCGCGGCGCTGTGGCGCTCCAAGCTGGGCACCTCGGCGGCGATCATCGCCTCGGTGCTGCTCGCTTTGCTGTCGTTCCTGGTGCAGGGGCTGCTGACCGCGGCCGAGCAGTTCATCTATCACCTGCTGCCGTTCGCGCGCGATGCGGCGGGGTGGATCGGCCTGTCGCGGCTGATCCCGGGGCTGATCATGTTCGGTGCCCTCTACGCGCTGTTCTATTTCTGCACGCCGTCCAAATACCGCCACTCGAGCAGCCGCAAATGGCCGGGCGCGCTGTTCACCGCGGTCTGGTGGGTCAGCTGCACCGCGCTGCTGCCGGTCGTGCTCGGCCAGCTTGGCGGCTATGACCTAACCTATGGCAGCCTGGCGGGCGTCGTCGTCATGCTGTTGTTCTTCTACCTGATCGGGCTCGGCTTCTGTTTCGGGGCGCATCTCAATGCAGCACTGGCGGAACCGCCCGAGGTGGCGCTACAGGGGGCCGCGACAACGAGAGGGTAGGACGGCACGTGACGGGGTTGATGGCGGGTAAACGGGGCCTCATCATGGGACTCGCCAACGAGAAGTCGCTGGCGTGGGGCATCGCCAAGCACCTCCACGACCATGGCGCAGAACTCGCCTTCACCTATCAGGGCGAGGCGATGGAGAAGCGGGTGCGGCCGCTCGCCGGGCAGCTGGGCTCCGACGTGGTGATCGATTGCGACGTGTCGGACATGGCGAAGCTCGACGCAGCGTTCACGACGCTGGCGCATGGCTGGCCGACGATCGACTTCGTCGTCCATGCGATCGGCTTCTCCGACAAGAACGAGCTGCGCGGCAAGTTCTGCGACACCAGCCTCGACAATTTCCTCATGACCATGAACGTCTCCGCCTACAGCTTCGTCGCCGTCGCCAAGCGCGCGCGGGCGATGATGCCCGAGGGCGGCAGCCTGTTGACGCTGACTTATTATGGCGCGGAGAAGGTCGTGCCGCACTACAACGTGATGGGCGTCGCCAAGGCGGCGCTGGAGGCGAGCGTCAAGTATCTGGCGATGGACCTCGGCCCCGAGAACATCCGCGTGAACGCCATCTCGGCAGGCCCGATCCAGACGCTGGCGGCGCGCGGCATCGGCGATTTCAACTACATCATGAAGTGGAACCAGCTCAACTCGCCGATGCGCCGCAACGTGACGATCGAGGATGTCGGCGGGGCCGGGCTTTACCTGCTGAGTGACCTGGCGAGCGGAGTGACCGGCGAGATCCACCATGTCGACGCCGGCTACAACGTCATCGGCATGAAGGCGGAGGACGCGCCGGACATCGCGCTGGCGTGATGGCCGCCGCGTGAGCGTCAACAGCTTCGGCCATCTCTTCCGCTTCACCACCTGGGGCGAGTCGCATGGGCCGGCGATCGGCGCGGTGGTCGATGGCTGTCCGCCGGGCATCGCACTGGCGGAGAGCGACATCCAGCCCTGGCTCGACAAGCGCCGCCCCGGCACCAGCCGCTTTACCACGCAGCGGCGCGAGCCCGACCTGGTCCGCATCCTCTCCGGCGTGTTCGAGGGCCGCACCACCGGCACGCCGATCAGCCTGATGATCGAGAATGTCGACCAGCGATCGAAGGACTATGCCGAGGTCGCGCAGGCCTATCGCCCCGGCCATGCGGACTATGCCTATGACGCCAAATATGGCCGCCGCGATCCGCGCGGCGGCGGGCGTGCGTCGGCGCGCGAGACCGCCAGCCGCGTGGCGGCG
>NZ_CAHJXA010000352.1 GCF_903644135.1 Sphingomonas bacterium
CAGCGCTGCCGCCTGGGGGCCAACGCCGCGCCGGCGATGGCGGAGGTGGTGAAGCGCGCGATCAAGCCGACCGCGACGACCCGGTCGGGCGCGGTCTTCTGCTTGTCGCCGGCCATCTCGCCGATCGCCAGCAGCGTGGTGCCGGCGGCGACCAGCGGATGCGCCAGCAGCCTGGGCGCGCCATTGTCGGCGGGCAGCTCGCCGCGGGCGGCAGCGACTGCGACTGTAGCGAGCGGCGTCAACGCGCGCTGGCCGCCGACCAGACCCATCAGGAACGAAGCAAGCATGAGGAAACCTTTCGAAGGATGCTTGCCAAACCCCCGGCAGGCCGGATCGCTCCCGTTCAGGCCGCCGCCGTCCGCGTCAGGCTGAGGAACACGTCCTCGAGATCGGGCTCCTTGGTCGACACGTCGACGATGCCCAGCCCGCCCGCCGTCACCGCCGCCAGCACCTCGCCGGCGTTGACCCGGTCCTTGGAGAAGGTGATCTCCAGCGTCCGTGCGCCCTTGAGGACGATCTTCTCGAAGCAGGGCGCGCCAGGCGCGGCGGCAAGGTCGCGGTCGACGGTGATCGCGACCACCTTCTCCTGCGCGCGGCCGACCAGTTCGCGGGTCGGCTCGTTGGCGATCAGCCGGCCACCGTTGATGATCGCGATGCGGTCGCACAGCTCCTCCGCCTCTTCGAGATAATGGGTGGTCAGCACTACCGTCACCCCGGCCGCGTTCAGCTCGCGAACATAGGCCCAGAGCAGCTGCCGTAGCTCGATGTCGACGCCCGCGGTCGGCTCGTCGAGCACCAGCACGGGCGGCGAGTGGACCATCGCCTTGGCGACCATCAGCCGCCGCTTCATGCCGCCCGACAGGGTGCGGGCATAAGCGTTCGCTTTGTCCTCCAGCCGCACCGCGCGCAGCAGGTCCATCGAGCGCCGCCGCGCCTTGCGTACGCCGTACAGCCCGGCCTGGATCTCCAGCGTCTCGAACGGCGTGAAGAACGGGTCGAACAGGATCTCCTGGTTGACGATGCCGATCGACGCCTTGGCGTTGCGGGGATGGGCGTCGATGTCGAACCCCCAGATCGCGGCGCTGCCGCCGGTCTTGTTGACGAGGCCGGCCAGGATGTTGATCAGCGTCGACTTGCCGGCACCATTGGGGCCGAGCAGTCCGAAGATCGTGCCGCGCGGCACGTCGAACGTCACCCCGTCCAGCGCGCGCTTGCCGCCCGCATAGGTCTTGCTCAAGGCGTTTATGCTGATCGCGGCGTCGGTCATGCGCGGGCGATAGGCGGCTTGCCCACGATTGTGTAGCGTTTCGCGGCTTGCTATCGAACCCGTCATGGTTCCGCCGCCCGAAACGATCCGCGTCTCCCACCGCCGCATCTCGTGCGATGGTGCCAGCGACATCCCCGGCGGCGCGGCGCTCGGCCATCCGCGGGTCTGGCTGGAGATCGACGACAAGGGCTATGTCGACTGCGGCTATTGCGACCGCCGTTTCATCCTGATCGGCGGCGCGGCGGACGGAGCGGACCAGTCGGCGCTGGCCGATATCAGCGAAGGCGCGGCCTAGCCCCTGCCAAGGGCGGTTTACCCGCGGCCGTGCGCGCCTATATTGGCGCAATGAACGCTCCCCTCGACGCCCGCTCGTTCCTTTATCGCGACCAGCTTTCGCCGGAAGCCGCCCAGGCGCTGACGGCGCAGGTGCTGGCCAAGGCCGACGATGGCGAGCTGTACCTGCAATATCGCAAGGCGGAGGCGTTCGGCTTCGACGACGGCCGGCTGAAGACCGCGAGCTACGATACCGCCGCCGGCTTCGGCCTGCGCGCCGTGTCCGGCGAGATGACCGCCTTCGCCCATGCCAACGAGTTGTCGGAGGCGGCGATCCGCCGCGCCGGTGAGACGATGGCGCTGATCGACCCCGCCGCCGGTCCGCGTGCCGCACCGCCGCGCGCGACCAATCGCCATCTCTACACCGACGCCGACCCGCTCGACCTCGTGCCCTTCGCCGACAAGGTGAACCTGTGCCAGCGGATCGACGCCGAGGCGCGCGCGCGTGACCCTCGCGTAGCGCAAGTGTCGGTCGGGCTGTCGGGGACGTGGAGCGTCGTCGAGGTGGTCCGCGCCGACGGCTTCGTCGCCACCGACGTGCGCCCGCTGGTGCGGCTCAACGTCTCGATCGTCGTCGAGCAGAACGGCCGGCGCGAGACCGGCACCTATGGCACTGGCGGCCGCTACCTCTACGATCGGCTGTTCGAGGAGGCGACCTGGCGGCGCGGCATTGACGAGGCGCTGCGCCACGCGCTGGTCAACCTCGACTCGGTCGCGGCCCCTGCCGGCGAGATGACGGTGCTGCTCGGGGCCGGCTGGCCCGGCATCGTCCTGCACGAGGCGATCGGCCATGGGCTGGAGGGCGACTTCAACCGCAAGGGCACCTCGGCGTTCTCCGGCCGCATCGGCGAGCGCGTCGCCGCGCCCGGCGTGACGGTGGTCGACGACGGCTCGATCCCCGACCGGCGCGGCTCACTGACGATCGACGACGAGGGCACCCCGACCGGCGAGACCGTGCTGATCGAGGACGGCATCCTCAAGGGCTATATGCAGGATCGGCTCAACGCGCGGCTGATGGGCGTCGCCGCCACCGGCAATGGCCGCCGCGAGAGCTTCGCGCACGCGCCGATGCCGCGCATGACCAACACCTTCATGAAGGGCGGCCAGGACGACCCCGCCGAGCTGATGACCCGCGTCAAGCGCGGCATCTTCGCCAAGAGCTTCGGCGGCGGCCAGGTCG
>NZ_CAHJXA010000353.1 GCF_903644135.1 Sphingomonas bacterium
GCATCGCTCCCGCTACGCCTTCCGCGCGGCGATGCGCGACGTCGCCGCGCACCCGGTCGGCCAGCGCCTTCGACGCCGGCCCCAAGTTGAAGCCGCCCGATGCAAGCGGGTCATAGCCCTTCCCGGCCGCCGATGGCCGCGTCTGGAAGTAACGGTCGGCGACGAACGCCTGCCCGACCAGCTCCGAGCCGATCGTGCGGCCGCCAGCGACGACCAGGCTGCCATTGGCGGCATGGGGAAACAGCAGCTGGCCGATACCGGTCATCGCCAGGGGATAGCCGATCCCGAGCAGCAGCGCGAACAGGATCGTCATGACGATCGCCGGGCGCAGCGAGGAGGCAAGGTCGGAGTTCATGGCGTTGGTCCTCTTCAGAAGCGGGTCGACAGGCCGAGGTAGAGCTGCGCGCCCGGCGTTGCCGTGTTGAGCCCGGCATTGCCGCCGACATCGATCTGCCAGCTCGGCGAGATCAGGTAGGTGACGGCGAGGTCGAGCGAATATTGGTGGACGTGACCGGCAGGGTCGAGGTTCTGCGCGGTCCACAGCTCGCCGTACATCGTGACCTTCCTGCCGACCGGATGCGACAGGTTGGCAAGCATGGTCAGGCTGGCGTGATGACGCCCCGACCGGTCGCCATCGGCGAGGATGTCCACCTCCGGCCCGACGGTGAGGGTGAACCCCTCCGGCAAGGGCACGTTGGCGGCGACGATCGTGCCGCCCTCCCACTCGCGATTGCCGATGCCCGCCCGCGCGGTCGGTGCCTTGACATAGGGGATGACCGAGACCTGCGTCCTGGCGCTATCCGCGGTCAGCCGCTGCTTGAGGCGCAGGTACAGGTCGCCAACACCGCCCAGCGTCGCCACGCCGCCGCTCGCATCGCGGCTGCGCACCGTCTCATGGGGCGCAAGGTTGATTTCGAGATCGGTATGCGTGCCGATGCCGATCTTCGCGGTGGGGTTGGTGTAGAGCAACGTGTCGGTCTGCGCTCCCGCCACCGACAGCTGCGTCCAGTTGGCCAGATCGGCCTCGATCTGGACGTCGCCCTTGGGCACCGTGCAGGCGACATTGGCCTTGGTCGGGCGGTCGGTGCAGATCGGCGACGGGTCCGAAGCGGCGTCGGGCGTCGGCAGCGGTCCGGCGCGCGGGCTCGCATCCTGAGCCATCGCGGGAGCCGCCGCGAGCAGCGCCAGGCCGGCAAATGAGGGCGAGAACATCATCCGTCGCTCCGGGCACGCTTAGGCAAGGGCGAGACCGGTAACGACGAGATCGACCAGCTTGATCCCGACGAACGGCGCGAGCAGGCCGCCGAGACCGTAGATGGCGAGGTTGCGGCGCAGCAGCGGCCCCGCCCCCATCGGCTTGTAGGTGACGCCCCTCAGCGCCAGCGGCACCAGGCAGGGGATGATCAGCGCGTTGAAGATGATCGCCGACAGGATCGCGCTGGTCGGCGAGCCCAGCCGCATGACGTTGAGTACCGACAGCCCCGGATACAGCACCACGAACATGGCGGGGATGATCGCGAAATATTTCGCCACATCGTTGGCGACCGAGAAGGTGGTCAGCGCGCCGCGGGTCATCAGCAGCTGCTTGCCGATGCCGACCACCTCGATCAGCTTGGTCGGGTCGCTGTCGAGGTCGACCATGTTGCCCGCCTCGCGCGCCGCCTGTGTCCCCGTGTTCATCGCCACGCCGACATCGGCCTGGGCCAGCGCGGGCGCGTCGTTGGTGCCGTCGCCGCACATCGCCACCAGCCGGCCGCCGCCCTGTTCCTGGCGGATCAGCGCCAGCTTGTCCTCCGGCGTCGCCTGGGCAAGGAAGTCGTCCACCCCTGCCTCGGCGGCGATGGCGGCGGCGGTCAGCGGGTTGTCGCCGGTGATCATCACCGTGCGGATACCCATCTGGCGCAGCTCGCCGAAGCGCTCGCGGATGCCGGCCTTGACCACGTCCTTGAGGAAGATCGCGCCGAGCAGACGACCGTCCTCGGCCACCGCCAGCGGCGTGCCGCCGGCGCGGGCGATCTCGTCGGTGATACGGCGCAGTTCGGTCGCGGCGGCGGTCTCGCCCAGCCCCGGATGGGCGCGCAGGATCGAGTCGACCGCGCCCTTCTCGATCAGCCGCTCGCCAAGCTTGACGCCGGAGATGCGGGTTTGCGCGGTGAACGGGATGTTCTCGGCGTCGTCGGGCAACGCGGCCGTGGCCACGCCGAACTTCTCGCGCGCTAGCACCACGATCGAGCGGCCCTCCGGCGTCTCGTCGGCAAGGCTGGCGAGCAAAGCCGCCTCGGCGAGCGCCTGCGGGCCGGTGCCGCCGATGCTGCGGAACTCGCTCGCCTGGCGGTCGCCGACCGTGATCGTACCGGTCTTGTCGAGCAGTAACACGTCGATATCGCCCGCCGCCTCCACCGCGCGGCCCGACTTGGCGAGGACGTTGAAGCGCACCAGCCGGTCCATGCCGGCGATGCCGATTGCCGACAGCAGCGCGGCGATGGTGGTGGGTATCAGGGTGATGAGCAGCGCCGCCAGGATCGCCACCGGGATCGCGCCGCCGGCATAGCTGGCAAAGGCGGGGATGGTCGACACCGCGATCAGGAAGATAATGGTCAGGCCGACCAGCAGGATGGTCAGCGCGATCTCATTAGGCGTCTTCTGCCGCTCCGCGCCTTCGACCAGCGCGATCATGCGATCAAGAAAGCCCTGGCCGGGGTCGGCGGTGACACGCACCCGGATCTCGTCGGAGATGACGCGGGTGCCGGCGGTGACGGCGGAGCGG
>NZ_CAHJXA010000354.1 GCF_903644135.1 Sphingomonas bacterium
CCGGCGGCCTTGGCCGCGGTCGGCAGCGCGGCGAGGCGGCTCGCAGCGGCACGGGCGCGGGTCGTCATCGCGGCGACCAGCAGCTGGGGCGAGGCGGGATCGAGCATGGTGCCTGCTATCACGGCCGCCGGCTCAGCCCAACCCCATGAGCTCCGCCGTCAGCGGCAGGGATACCGCTTCGCCAGCACGTGCGCATAGCCGTCCTTGAGCGGCAGCCTCTTGTCGGCGGCGGGCAGCGCGTCGAGCCCGGCGAGCATGTCGGTGATGCCGATCGTCTGACCTTCGGGAATGCAGGCGATCGGCGGCTTGCCGGCCGCCTGGCGAGCGTCGCGGTCGGCCTTGAGCTGGCGGGTCGCTGCGTCGGCCTCGGCCTTCAGCGCGGCATAGTCGGGCGACATCAGCGCCATCAGCGGGTTGGCCCGCAACGGCGCGGCGCGGGTCAGGAAGGCTCCCACCGTCATCGGCGGCGCAGCGGCGGCGACGGTCGCACAAACGGCTGCAGCGAGCGCCGCGCTGACCAGGAAACGAGACGACATCGGCGACCTTTCTGCTGAAACGTCGCCGCCTAGCCGTGCCAAACTATACCGCGCCTGAACCGGGTCAGGCTCCCGCGGGCGCGGGGCTGCCGAACGGTCCCGACGGCCGCCGCGTCTTGGGAATGGACGTGCCCGCACGCGGCACGGCGATGCGCGGCCCGCTCGGGTCGGGCCGGCCGAGATCGTCGCCCGCGATCAGCTTCTTGATCTCCTCGCCCGACAGCGTCTCGAATTCCAGCAGCGCGCCGGCGAGCAGGTGCAGCTGGTCGACGTGATCGCTGAGCAGCTGCTTGGCACGCGCCAGCCCGCCCTCGACGATCCGCTTGATCTCGTCGTCGATCATCTGCGCGGTCGAATTCGACATTCGCACCGGCTGCGACGACGAATAGCCCAGGAACGACTCGCCCTCGGGCTGCGCATATTCGACCGGGCCGACCTTGTCGGACATGCCCCATTTGGTGACCATGTCGCGGGCGAGGCCAGTGGCGTACTGGATGTCGCCCGACGCGCCCGACGACACCTTGTCATAGCCGAACACGATCTCCTCGGCGACCCGGCCGCCCATGCTGACCGCCAGGTTGGCGTACATCTTGTCGCGATGGTAGCTGTAGCTGTCGCGCTCGGGCAGCCGCATGACCATGCCCAGCGCGCGGCCGCGCGGTATGATCGTCGCCTTGTGGATCGGGTCCGACGCCACCTCATGGATCGAGACGATCGCATGGCCCGCCTCGTGATAGGCGGTCATCCGCTTCTCGTCCTCGGTCATGACCATCGAGCGCCGCTCCGCGCCCATCATGACCTTGTCCTTGGCCTCCTCGAACTCGGCCATCGCCACCAGCCGCTTGCCCTTGCGCGCCGCGGTCAGCGCTGCCTCGTTGACGAGGTTGGCGAGGTCCGCGCCCGAGAAGCCCGGCGTGCCGCGCGCGATGACGCGCGGATCGACATCGGGGGCGAGCGGCGTCTTCTTCATATGCACTTCGAGGATCTTGATCCGGCCCTCGATGTCGGGGCGCGGCACCACGACCTGCCGGTCGAAGCGGCCGGGCCGCAGCAGCGCCGGGTCGAGCACGTCGGGGCGGTTGGTCGCAGCGACGATAATGATGCCCTCGTTCGCCTCGAACCCGTCCATCTCGACCAGCAGCTGGTTCAGCGTCTGCTCGCGCTCGTCATTGCCGTTGCCGAGGCCAGCGCCGCGATGGCGGCCGACCGCGTCGATCTCGTCGATGAAGACGATGCACGGTGCCGACTTCTTGGCCTGCTCGAACATGTCGCGCACCCGGCTCGCGCCGACGCCGACGAACATCTCGACGAAATCGGAGCCGGAGATGGTGAAGAACGGCACCCCAGCCTCGCCGGCGATGGCGCGGGCGAGCAGCGTCTTGCCGGTGCCGGGCGAGCCGACCAGCAGCGCGCCCTTGGGAATCTTGCCGCCGAGGCGTGCAAACTTGGTCGGGTCCTTCAGGAACTCGACGATCTCGGTCAGCTCGGCGCGAGCCTCGTCGATGCCGGCGACGTCGTCGAAGGTGACCTTGCCCTCCTTCTGCGTCAGCATCCGGGCGCGCGACTTGCCAAAACCCATCGCGCCGCCGCCACTATTCTTCTGAACCTGTCGCATCAGGAAGAAGCCGATGCCGAGGAAAAGCAGGAACGGCATCGCGTTGTACAGCAGCATCAGCCAGATCGAGGTGCCCTCTTCGGGCTTGGCGGCGATGGTCACGCCCTTGTCGCGCAGCTTCTGGACCAGCATCGGGTCCTGGATCGGATAGGCGCGGAACTTGTCGCCGCTGCGCATCGTGCCGGCGATCACGTCGCGGCTGATGCTCACGTCCTTGACCGTGCCGGCATCGACCCGGTCGAGGAAGGTCGAATAGGCGATGGTGTTGCCCGCCTGCGCCGTCGTCGTGCGGCCGTCGACCAACGTCACGAACATCGCCAGCCCAACCAGCACCGCGACCCAGATCAGCAGGCTCTTCATCCACGGATTGCCGCCGCCGCTGTTCTCCGGACCGGGCTTGTCGTTGTCGTTCATGCAGGGGACCTTTCGCACCGCCAAGATAAGCACGCGCGGGTTAATGGCAATGGAACAACGTCGCTTCGCATCACCGTTTCGGCACCCGGCGCGGCGGGGCCGCGGCGAAGCGCCAGACGTCGCCGCGGACGCTGGCGATCATGCTCGCCCCGCAAGCCGTCGCTCGGCGATCACACTCGAGCCTTCGCCAGGGCGG
>NZ_CAHJXA010000355.1 GCF_903644135.1 Sphingomonas bacterium
CGCGATGTCGCCGATCGTGACGACGCCGCCGCTGGGCCCGTCGATCCGCGCCTTCGCCAACGCCGCCGCGCTGGTGGAGAGCGACGAGGCGCCACCGGTGCTGCTCGCCCGGCTGAAGGCGATCGAGGCGGCGTTCGGGCGGCGGCGCGGACAGCGCTGGAGCGCGCGGGTGATCGACCTCGACATCCTGCTCTGGTCGGGAGGCACCTGGACGTCGCCCGGCCTTGCGGTGCCGCACCGCGCTCTCGCCGACCGCCAGTTCGTGCTGGCCCCGCTGGCGCGGATCGCTCCGGACTGGCGCGATGCCGGCGGCAGAACGGTGCAACAGCTGCTCCACCGGTTGACCGCTCGCCGGCCGCTGCCTAGGTCCGCCGGACTGGTGAGGGTCCGTAGCTCAGTTGGCAGAGCAAGCGACTTTTAATCGAGAGGTCCCGGGTTCGAGCCCCGGCGGACCCACCAGCGGCGCTAATGTCCCGGCAGCGCCGCCGCGCGTTGCGCCCGAACCTTCAGGATCATGGCGTGGCAGCCGGGCGAGGTCTGGTCGATCTTGGCGGCCAGGCAGACCTCCGCGCGCTTGCGGCTGAGCGCGTGGACCGCCTCCGGGCACAGCCGCTTGGCATCGGCGTAGCAGGCACGCCGGGCCGGGTCTTCCGCCAGCGCGGCAGTGGGAAGCGCTGCGACCAGCAGCGCCAGCCCCTCGATCAAGCGCCTGCGTGGTCCCATGTCATTGCTTCCCTCGTCCGCCTTGCACCTCGCGTCCGCGACCGCTCGGTCGCGACCAGCCAGGCGATGATCGCCACCCCGGCGACGATCGTGATCGCCGCAACCGCCAGCCATGCTTCGTTCATCGCATGGACCAGCGCAAGCTTCTCCACCATCGGCCGCAGCAGCTCGCGCGTGTCGGCGTCGATCGGCTGGCCCCGCGCGGCAAGGAAGTCGTCGATCGGGATGCCGACCGCCCTTGCCACCGACACGTCGCCGGCAAGCAGCCGCTGGACGATCCATCGACCCCATATCGGCGTCCGCCCGAACATAATCGTGTCGATCAGCGCCAGCCCGATCGCGCCGCCCAGGTTGCGGGTCACGTTGAACAGCCCGCTCGCGTTCGGTACCGCCGCGAGCGGCAGGTGGCCGAGCGCCAGCCTTGTCGGCGGCAACAGGCAGAACATCACCGCCGCGCCCCGGACCGCCTGGCCCGCGAACATGCCGGGGTAGTCGGTGTCGGGCGTGGCATGGCCGCTCATCAGCAGGCCGACCCCGAACAGGGTGAACCCGAACAGGCTGAGCGTGCGCGGCTCGATCCGCTTCTCCAGCACCACCGCGACCGGTGCCGCCAGCAGTTGCGCGACGCCGGTGACGAGCATGACGCGGCCGGTGTCGAGCGCGTTGTGGCCGCGCACCAGGATCAGGAACACCGGCATCAGAAAGACCGAGCCGAACAGCCCGAATCCGAACACGAAGTTCAGCGCGCACCCAGCCGCCACGCGCGCATCGGCGAGGACGCGGAGATCGGCGACCGGGCTGGCGCTGGTCAGCGAGCGGCGGACGAACAGCACCGCGCTCGCCAGCGTCAGCACCAGCAGCGCCGCCACCGGCATCGACGCCCAGCCATGATCCGGCGCGAGCTTCAGCGCCAGCACCAGGCTGGTCAGCGCCGCCGCCAGCGCGGCCAGGCCGATCAGGTCGAGCGCGCGCACCAGCGCCAGCCGCGTCACCTCGCGCGGCAGGCAGGCGAACCCGATCGCCGCCGCGGCCAGCCCCGGCACGACGTTGATCAGGAACAGCCAGTGCCAGTTGAACGTCTGCGTGACATAGCCGCCCACTATGGGCCCGATCGTCGGGGCCAGCACTGCCAGCACGCCGGCGATCGAGGTCGCGAACGCCTCCCGACTCGGCGGAAACAGCAGGAACACCGCCGAGAACACCGCCGGGATCAGCGTCCCCGCCGCGAACCCCTGGATCACCCGCCAGACGATCAGCCCCGCGAACCCGCCGCTCGCCGCGCATCCCGCCGAGGCGACGACGAACGCCAGCACGCCGACGACGAACAGCCCGCGCATGGTCAGCACACGGGTCAGGAAGCCGGTGATCGGGATCGAGACCACCTCGGCGATGATATAGGCGGTCTGGATCCAGCTCATCTGCTGCGGATCGAGGCGCAGCGACGCCTGGATCACGGGCAGCGACGTCGCGACGATCTGCATGTCGAGGATCGACATGAACAGCCCCAGCGCCATCGCCGCAAAGCCGAGCCAGCGCAGCAGCGCCGGTCCCTCTGCAAGCGGCGGTTCGTCGGCGATCGCGCTCACTACGGCAGCAGCTCGGTCACGAGCGAGCCGGACCACCGCCCGCGACAGTCGGCCTGCGGCCGATTGCGGGGTGGCGCATCAACGGACTGCCACCATCTCGCGTCTCCCTGTCACGGGATCAGCGCGATCTTGCCCACTCTCCCGGCGGTCGACCGCTCCTGCGCCTCGGCAGCGTCGGCCAGCGCGAAGGTCGGCCCGCGTGGGATCGTCAGCGTGCCATCGCGTACCGCCTCGGCGTAGCGGAGGATCGTCGCGGCGTCGGCGTGCGCGAACACGGCGTTCACCTCGACGCCCGCCTGCGCATAGGGGCCGCGCACGGCTGTGCCGAACACGCCGCCGTCGCGCGCACGCCGGATCGTCTTGGCCGCGACGTCGCCGCCGACCGCGTCCGCCACCGCGTCGACCGGTGCTAGCGCCTCGATCGCCGCATCGTCGTCGATCGCGA
>NZ_CAHJXA010000356.1 GCF_903644135.1 Sphingomonas bacterium
GAGGATCACCGCCTCCGCCGCGTCGAACGAGGCCGGGCGGCCATGCCCGTCCGCGGCGACGGCGTCCTCGGTCGCCGCGACCAGCGCCTGCTGCTCGGCGGCGGTGAACGGCACCAGCCGGGTCGGCCCGAACGCCTCGACACGCTCGCCATCGGTCTCGACGATCGCGGCATCGACGCCGTCGAGCGACGTACCGCTCATGAAGCCGAGCACGCGCATCAGCTATCCTCCCGGCTCTCCACCCCGACGAACGGCGTATCGGCCGTCAGAGCAGCTTGTCGAGGGTGATCGGCAGGTCGCGCACCCGCTTGCCGGTGGCGTTGTAGATCGCGTTGGCGACCGCCGCGCCGACCCCGGTGATACCGATCTCACCGATGCCGTGCGCGCCCATCGGCGTGTGCGGGTCGGCGATGTCGGTCCAGATCACGTCGATCTCCGGCACGTCCATGTGCACCGGCATGTGATATTCGGCGAAGCTGGGGTTCATGATGCGGCCGTTGCGCTCGTCGAACTGCGTCTCCTCCATCAGCGCGAGGCCCAGCCCCATGATGATGCCGCCGCGAAACTGGCTGCGCGCCGTCTTGGCGTTGAGGATACGACCGGTGTCGAACGAGCCCAGGAAGCGGCTGATCCGCGTCTCGCCGGTGACCGCGTTGACCCGCGCCTCGCAGAACATCGCGCCATGCGAATGCATCGACCAGTGCTTCACTTCCAGCGGCGGCTTCGCCTGCGCCGTCACGGTCACGCTGTCGCGTGCCGCGCGCGACAGGATCGAGGCGTAGCTCTCGCGCTGCGCGGGGTCTTCGAGCTTGGCGAGGCCACCGTCCTCGCTCCCGACCTCATCGGGCGACAGCCCGGCCAGCGGCGAGTCGTTGCCGGCGAGCTTGATCAGCTCGGCGACCAGCTCGCGATGGGCGGAGATCACCGCCGCGCCGATCGCGGCGGTCTGTTGCGAGCCACCGGCCAGGATCGCGCCGGGGATGATCGAGTCGCCATAGGCCACCTCGACCCGCTCCAGCGGCAGGCCGAGCCGCTCGGCGGCGACGATCGTCGTCGTCGTGGCGGTACCCATGCCCATCTCGTGCGCCGCGACCTCGACCTTCGCGACGATGTCGCCCCCGGCATCGCGGGTCAGCGTGATCCGGGCCGCGCTGCCGGGCATCCGGTAATAGGGATAGGTGGCGGTGGCGCAGCCCAGGCCGATCAGCCACTCGCCCTCGCGCCGGGTGCCTGGCGTCGCGCTCCGCTCCGGCCAGCCGAACCGCTCCGCCCCCGCCCGCCACGCCTCGACGATGTGCCGCGACGAGAAGGGCAGGCCAGACACCGGGTCCTTGTCCGGCTCGTTGACGAGGCGCAGCTCGATCGGGTCGATGCCGATCTCCACCGCCAGCTCGTCGATCGCCGACTCGAGCGCAAAGGTGCCGACCGACTCGCCCGGCGCGCGCATGAAGGTGTTGGCGAGCATGTTCATCGTCGCCACCTCGACCGACAGCTTGATGGCGTCGGCGGCATAGCCGGCCTGGCTGCCGAGGATGAACGGCTCCGGCATGTTGTTGTGCGGCGACATCGCCACCGTGCCGGTATGGATCAGCGCGTCGAAATGGCCGTCCGCCTGCGCGCCGATCGCGACGCGTTGCTCGGTCAGGGTACGGCCGCCGACGATGCGATAGACGCCCTCGCGCGACAGCACGATCCGCACCGGGCGACCTGCCAGCTTCGCCGCGGCGGCCCCTAGGATCTGATGGTCCCACAGGCATTTGCCGCCAAAGCCGCCGCCCACATAGGGCGAGATCACGCGCACCTGCTCGGCCTTGAGCCCGAACACGCCCGCAAGGGTCGCCGCTTCCATGCTGACCAGCTGGCTGGCATCATGGACGACCAGCTCGTCGCCTTCCCACAGGATGGTCGCGGCGTGGAGCTCGATCGCGTTATGGTTGTGGCGCGGGGTGGAATAGGCGTGGTCGACCCGGTGCGGCGCGGCCGCGAATGCGGCTTCCGCGTCACCCTTCTCGTTCACCAGCGGCTCGCCGTTGAAGATGCCCGGCTTCACGCCCTCCGCCTTGGCCTTGGCGAAGCCGGTGGTCGATGGTTCCGCCACATAGGTGGTGACGATCAGCGACGCGGCATGGTCCGCCTGTTCCTGCGTCTCGGCCAGCACCACCGCGATCGGCTGGCCGTTCCAGTGGATGCGGTCGTCCTGCATGATCGGCAGGTCGCTCGGCCCCGCCGCGGTCGGCGAGCTGCCGAACACCGCCGGCTTGTTCATGCGCGGCGCATTGAGGTGGGTCATCGCCAGGACGACGCCGGACGCCGCCTCCGCCGCCGCCGTATCGATCGTCGCAATCCGCCCGCGCGGGATCGTCGCATAGGCGAGCGCCGCATAGGTGAGGTCGGCGACCGCGATCTCGGCGGCGAAGCGCGCGGCTCCCCTGACCTTGAGCGGCCCGTCGAGGCGCGACACTTCAGTGCCGATCGTGCCGTGCTTGCGCGCGATCAACGGGTCGGGAACGCCGCCCGGTATCCAGCTGTCGGGCGCGAGCGGCACCAGCTTCGCCATCACCGTTTGCACCGCCGTCTGGGCCGCGACCTTGGCGTTCTCGACGATGTTCATGCGGTCTCTCCGGCGAGGTCGCCGAGCACGGCGACGAGGGTACGTTTGGCGAGTTCGACCTTGAACCCATTGTCGCGCAGCGGCCTGGCGTCGGCCAGCTCGGCCACGGCAGCGGCTTGGAACGCCGCCGCCGTGG
>NZ_CAHJXA010000357.1 GCF_903644135.1 Sphingomonas bacterium
TACCTGCGCGAGTGCCGCGAGGCCGCCGGCGTGTCGCTCGAGGACCTGGCGCTGCGCACCGAGACGCTGCCGCCGGTCTGCGCGCGCCGCCGCGCCGAGTGGCTGGCCGACATCGAGGCGGGCGCACCGATCGCGATCGCGACGGCTCTCTGGATTCACACCCTGTTCGAGTTCGACTGGCGGGTGCTGCTCGATCTCTCGGCCGAGCAGCTCGACGTCGCCAACCCGATCGAGCGCGATCGGCTGATCCTCACCGCGGTCGGTCCGCGTCACCCGACCGGAGACGTCGCGTGAAGGCGCTGAATTGCGCTCACGCGCTAGCCGCGATCGGCGCCGGTCTGGCGGCCGCCGCCGCCACTCTCGGCCGCGACCGCGTCGCCGTCGTGCTCCTCGTGCTGATCGTCATCGACCTGTTCGTCTGCCTGCAGGTCGCCCTGATCCTCGCCTCCAAGCCGGAGAACCGCCTGTGACCATTCACCGCCTTCACCGCGTGTACGACCTGCACCGTCCCGAGCCGATCCGAGTCGAGATCCACGACCACGACTGCGACTGCCCCGCCTGCGCGCCGTACCTGCAGCCGGCGGCGCCGTTGCCGCGCAGCCACCTGACCTTCGCCGAGCTCGGCTGGCTGGCGGCGCTGGGCATGGCGATCGGCCATGTCATCGCGTTCGCCTACGACCCGCACGGCGCCTGGCTGGCGCTGACCACCATGTTCGCGGGTGGGCGGTGATGGCGCGCCCTTCGTTGGCAGTTCTGGGCGGGGAGGACGGCGATCCGGTGGCGGTCGCGCGCGATCTGACGCCGTGGTGGGCAGAGAAGCTTCGTACGCTGCCGAGCGACGAGTTCCCACGACCGGCGTGGCTGAAGGCCCGTATGTTGGAGAGCCTGCTCCGCCGTGGCTGGCTGGAGCAGACCGGCCGGGTCGTAGGAGGTGCTTGGGTCTACCGATTCACGGCGTTCGGCCGCGCTGTGCGAACCGCGCTGTGACCGAGGAGCGCCAGGAAGGCATGGGCGGCGGCCGCGTCGCGGCCGAAGAGCTGCGCCTGCTCATCGAGCGCGCCGAGCGCCTCGAGGAGGAGAAGAGGGCGCTCGGCGACGACCTGAAGGACGTCATGGCCGAGGCCAAGGGCCGCGGCTACGACGCCAAGGCGATCCGCCGGATCATGCAGATCCGCAAGAAGAAGCGCGAGGAGTACCAGGAAGAAGAGGCGATCCTCGAAACCTACATGCAAGCGCTGGGCATGCTGTGAAGGCTGCTGCTCCATCGCCGGCTCGCCAGCTCCGGATGCTCGAGCTGCTACGCTCGCACGGTCTGGTGCTCGCAGGTCCGGACCAGACCGTCCTTCGCTATCTCCAATTTCGCCGCCACGCGCGGGCGCTGCCTCTGCACGACATCCGCGGCAAGACCACGTTGGCCCGCGCCTGGCAGATTACCGATGCCGGCGTCGCCGCCGCGCTGCGCCTCGCAGAGCCGAAGCGCCGGCGCCGCGTCGCCGCGCCCGAGCACCTGCAGATCGACCTCGAAGAGGCGATCGCCGCCAGCTCGGGGGGCGAGCCGGAAGCCGCCCCCCTCCCCGATCCCGACGCGCCGACGGTGACCGCCGCCGGCGTGAGCGCACCCCAAAGGCCGCCCTGTCGAGACACGCGCTCGCGGCCAAGCCGGAGACGCCGCTCATGACTAGCACGACCCTGACCATCGACCAGCTGCGCCTGTCGCCGCTGAACGTCCGCACCAACCAGGTCGACCAGGCCGCGACCAGCGCGCTGGAGGCCTCGATCAAGTCCGAGGGGCTGCTCCAGTCGCTGTCGGTCCACCCCATGCGCGGCAACGGCAAGATGTGGGGCGTCTTCGCCGGCGGCCGGCGTTACCGCAGCATCCGCGCGCTGGTCGACCGCGGCGAGCTGCCAAAGGACTTCCCGATCGCGGTGATGGTGCACGAAGCGCCCGACGCCGAGATCGTCGCCCGCTCGCTGGCCGAGAACATGCTGCGCCGCGACCTGCACACCTATGAGGAGTGCGCCGCCGTCGCGCGCGAGAACAAGCTGGGCCACTCTCCCGAGCAGATCGCGGCACGGCACGGTCAGGAGCTGGTGTGGGCGCGCCGGCTCATCCGCCTCGGCAACCTCGCCCAGCCGGTGTTCGATGCATTCGCCGCGGGGCGGATCTCGGACGACCAGGCGCGCGCCTTCGGCGCAACCGAGGATCATGCGCTGCAGCTGCAGGCCTTCGAGGCGCTGATCAACCTGCCGGAGCATGCCCGCAAGCCGCAAGCAATCCACGCCTGGCTGCGCATCGACGACGCCGAGGAGGCCAAGCTGCTCCGGTTCGTCGGCGGCGACCCTTATCGGGACGCCGGCGGCGCTTATGAGCTGGACCTGTTCGCCGATGGTCTCGACGATCGCGGCCGCGTCACCAACCCGCCACTGCTCCGCCGGTTGGCTGATGCCAAGGTCGACGCGCTGCGCGCCGAGGCGCGCGTCCGCGTCAGCCGACCAGACCTGCGGTTCGTCTCAGCGCCGCCCCACGGGGCCTATGGCGGTCCCGACTATACGCTCGCAATCACGCCGGAGGGCGACGATGGCAACGTCACCCTGCCCGACGGCGATGTCGTTGCCTGCATCCAGATCACGCCGGACGGCGAGGCGGAGACCAGCTTCTGGTGGGCTAGCCGCAAGGCGATGGAGGACGCGACCAAGCCCGCCCGGGCGGCGCGGCCGGAGCGCGCGCGCGGAGCGTCGCCGGCGC
>NZ_CAHJXA010000358.1 GCF_903644135.1 Sphingomonas bacterium
GGGCGCTTTCGCCGCCTTGGCCGGCGCGACCCTGCCAGTTGCGCGCCTGGCCCTGATCGCCCGGTCCGCGGCCCCGCCAATTGCCGGCCTGGCCCTGCCGCCCGGCGTCGCCGCCATGCCAATGCTGCCAGTCATTGTCGCGCATCCGCTGGCGGTGGCCGCCGCGATCATACACGTAGAAGCCGGTGCCGGGATAATAGAAGCCGTCGAACCAGCCGTAGCCGGGATAACCATATCCGCCATAGCCGTAGCCGCCGGCATAATATGGGTCATAGCCGTCATAGCCGTAGCCGCCGCCATAATAGCCAGCGCCGGCTTCGACCCCGCCATAGCCATAGCCGTCGTCATAGCAGCCACCGAGCGCCAGCGTGGCGGCGCCCGCGAGGCCTAGCGCAAGCGCCTTCGAAACATGCAATGCCATCAGTGCGATCCACTTCGCGTATCCGGTTATTCACCGTTTAACGCATGAAGCGGTTGAACGGGCACTGAACCCCGCCCGGCGGCGGGACCGCCGCCGTCCCCGGGCGGGACGACGCCGTGTCCCGCTCAAGCGGCGAGCTTGCGCAGCACGTAGTGGAGGATGCCGCCGTTCAGGAAATATTCGAGCTCGTTGACCGTATCGATTCGACAGCGCGTCTCGCAGCTGGCCTCGCCGCCGTCGGCGCGGGTGATCTTCACCGTGACCATCTGGCGCGGGCGCAAGGCGGCGACATCGTCGATGGCAAAGGTCTCGCTGCCGTCCAGCGCGAGCGTCTTGCGGTCGACGCCGTCGGCGAACTGCAGCGGCACGATACCCATGCCGACGAGATTCGAGCGGTGGATGCGCTCGAAGCTTTCGGCGATCACCGCGCGGACGCCGAGCAGGTTGGTGCCCTTGGCCGCCCAGTCGCGCGACGAGCCCGTGCCATATTCCTTGCCCGCGATCACGACCAGCGGCACGCCGTCCGCCTTGTAGCGCATCGCCGCGTCGTAGATCGCCATCACCTCGCCGGTGGGGATGTACTTGGTCATGCCGCCTTCGATGCCGGGGATCATCTCGTTGCGGATGCGGATGTTGGCGAAGGTGCCGCGCATCATCACCTCGTGATTGCCGCGGCGCGCGCCGTAGGAGTTGAAGTCGGCGCGTGCGACCTGATGCTCCTGGAGGTAGCGACCGGCGGGGCTGTCGGCCTTGATCGATCCGGCCGGCGAGATGTGATCGGTCGTGATCGAATCCGCGAAGATCGCGAGCGGCCGCGCGTCGCGGATGTCCGAGACGGGCTCCGGGGTCATCGACATGCCCTCGAAATAGGGTGGGTTCTGAACGTAGGTCGAGCCCGCCGACCAGCTGTAGGTATCGCCGCCCTCGATCGCGATGCCGCGCCACTTGCGGTCGCCCTCGAACACGTTGGCGTAGCGGGTAGCGTACATCTCGCGGTCGATGAAGCTGGTGATGACGTCGGCAACCTCGGTGTTGGTCGGCCAGATGTCCTTGAGGAAGACCGGCTTGCCCTCGCTCGATTCGCCGATCGGGGTGGTGGTGATGTCGTCGCGCACGGTGCCCTTCAGCGCATAGGCGACGACCAGCGGCGGGGAGGCGAGGAAGTTCGCGCGCACGTCGGGCGACACGCGGCCCTCGAAATTGCGGTTGCCGGAGAGCACCGAGGCGGCGACGAGGTCGTTCTCGTTGATCGCCTTGCTGATCGGCGCGAGCAGCGGCCCGGAGTTGCCGATGCAGGTGGTGCAGCCGTAGCCGACCAGGTTGAAGCCCATCGCGTCGAGATCGTCCTGCAGCTTGGAGGCGGTGAGATAGTCGGTGACGACCTGGCTGCCGGGGGCGAGGCTGGTCTTCACCCACGGCTTGGGCACGAGGCCGAGCGCGCGCGCCTTGCGCGCGACGAGCCCGGCGGCGACCAGCACCGACGGGTTGGACGTGTTGGTGCAGCTGGTGATCGCGGCGATGACGACGTCGCCATGGCCCAGGTCATGGTCGCGCCCGTCGACCGCGACGCGCGTGTCACTGTCGCCGGACTTCTTGTAGCCGGTGGCGAGCTCGGTGTTGAAATTGTCGTCGACGTTGGTCAGCAGCACACGGTCCTGCGGACGGCGCGGCCCGGCGAGCGACGGCTGGACCGAGCCCATGTCGAGCGCCAGCGTGTCGGTGAACAGCGGGTCGGGCAGGTTGGCGTCGCGCCACATCCCCTGCGCCCTGGCATAGGCCTCGACCAGCTCGATCTGCCAGGTCTCGCGGCCGGTCAGCCGCAGATAGTTGAGCGTCGCCTGGTCGATCGGGAAAAAGCCGCAGGTTGCGCCATATTCCGGCGCCATGTTGGCGATCGTCGCGCGATCGGCGAGCGAAAGCGAATCCAGGCCGGGCCCGTAGAACTCGACGAACCGGCCGACCACGCCCTTCTGGCGCAGCATCTGGGTGACGGTGAGCACGAGATCGGTCGCGGTGATGCCCTCGAGCAGCGTGCCGGTGAGCTTGAAGCCGACCACTTCCGGGATCAGCATCGAGACCGGCTGGCCCAGCATCGCCGCCTCCGCCTCGATGCCGCCGACGCCCCAGCCGAGCACGCCCAGGCCGTTCACCATCGTGGTGTGGCTGTCAGTGCCGACCAGCGTGTCGGGATAGGCGACGACCGCGCCGTCGGGATCGGCCGACGACCAGATCGTCTGCGCGAGGTTCTCGAGGTTGACCTGGTGGCAGATGCCCGTGCCCGGCGGCACGACCTTGAAATTGTCGAGCGCCTTCGATCCC
>NZ_CAHJXA010000359.1 GCF_903644135.1 Sphingomonas bacterium
GCGTCGGTCGACCTCGCGGTCGAGGTCCGCGTCGCCGGCATTGTTCGCGCGGCGGAGGTGGCGATCGCCGCCGATCCGCTGCTGACCGTCGCCAATGACGGCCGCCACTGGATCGCGCTCGATCACGGGCGCGGCGCGGGGCTGATCCCGGTGACCACTAAGCGCCGCGGCACCGCCCGGATCGCGACCTTGTGGCTGCGCTGGCGCGGGCCGCTCGGCCTGGTCTGGCACCAGCGCGCGGAAGCGGCCGGGGTGAGCCTGCCGATCCTGCCCGACATCCGCCCGGTCCAGGACCGCGGCGCGGCGCTGTTCCAGCGGCACGCGCTGCAGGGCCTGATCGCGCAGCTCGCCCGCGGCGAGGGCAGCGAGTTCGAGACGCTGGTCGAGTATCGCTCGGGAATGGACCGGCGCGCGATCGACTGGAAGCAGTCGGCACGCCACCTCAAGCTCCACGCCAAGGAGTACCGGCCCGAGCGCAACAGCCAGATCGTCCTCGCCATCGACGCCGGTCGGCAGATGAGCGATCCCATCGACGGCGTGCCCCGCGTCGACCGCGCGGTGTCCGCGGCGCTGCTGACGGCATGGGTGGCGCTCAAGCTCGGCGACCGGGTGGCGCTGGAGGCGTTCGACGAGCGGCCGCGGCTGTCGACCGGCTTTGTCGGCGGCGCGCGCTCGTTTGCGACCCTCCAGCACCGCGCCGCCGCGATCGACTATAGCGGCGCGGAGAGCAACTACACCTTTGCCCTCACCGACCTCGCGGCGCGGCTGACGCGGCGCTCGACGATCGTTCTGTTTACCGAGTTCACCGACATCACCGTCGCCGACTTCCTGGTCCGCGCCGCCGCCAAGCTGGTGCGCAGCCACCTGCTGCTGGTGGTCGTGCTGCGCGACGAGGAGCTGGAGGCGATCATCGCCCGCCCGCCGGTCGAGGCCGACGACATCACCCGTGCGGTGACGGCGGCGGGGCTGCTGCGCGACCGGCTGCTGGTGCTCACCCGGTTGCGTCACCTGGGCGCGCATATCGTCGAGGCGGAGCACGCCTGGGTCGGCGAACGGCTGGTCGCCGCCTATGTCGACCTCAAGCGGCGGGAGCTGCTGTGAGCGACGCCGCGCCGATGCCAGTCGCGGCGCCAACGCCGATGCTGGTCAACGCCAGCCGCTTCCGCGCCGCGCACGAGGCGGACTGGGCGCGGCTCGACGCGCTGGTGACGCGGGTCGAGAAGCGGTCGGTGCGCGTCCTCGCCGACGACGACCTGCTGGCGATGCCATTGCTCTACCGCACCGCCTTGTCGTCGCTGGCGGCGGCGCGGGCGACCTCGCTCGACCGGGCGCTGGTCGCCTATCTGGAGCAGCTATGCACCCGCGCCTATTTCCAGCTCTACGGCCCGCCGGGATCGGCATGGGCGCAGGTCGGCCGCTTCTTCCGCCGCGACTGGCCGGCGGCGGTGCAGGGGTTGTGGCGCGAGACGCTGGCGGCGCTGCTCCTCACGGTCGCCGCCGCGCTTGCCGGCTTTTGGCTGGTGCGCGCCGACCCGGCCTGGTTCTACGGCATCATCCCCGACGCGATGGCGCAGGGCCGCGATCCCACCGCCACCGCCGACGGCCTGCGCGCGACGCTAGGGGGCCATGGCCAGGGCGGTGGCCGCGAAGGCATGCTGGCGGTGTTCGCCACCTTCCTGTTCACCCACAACGCCCAGATCGCGATCTTCTCCTTCGCGCTCGGCCTCGCCTTCGGGGTGCCGACCGTGCTGCTGATCGCCTATAACGGCTTGACGCTGGGTGCGATCGTCGCGGTGTTCGCCGGCAAGGGCATCGGCATCGACTTCGCCGAGTGGCTGGCGATCCACGGCACCACCGAGCTGTTCGCGATCATGCTGTCGGGCGCGGCGGGGTTTCGCATCGGGCTGGCGTTCGCGTTTCCAGGCCGGCGCGCACGCGGCGACGCGGCGGTCGAGGCGGGGCGCGGCGGCGCAGTGGTGATGCTGGGCGCGGTGGTGATGCTCGCGGTCGCCGGCCTGCTGGAGGGGATCGGCCGCCAGACCGTCACTGCCGGCGCGACCCGTGCCGCGATCGGCGCGGCGATGCTGGTCGGCTGGCTCTTGTATTTCTACCTGCCGCGATCGGTCGAGCGGGGCGATGGCGCGCGCTAGGGCTCCCCGCGCGCCGAGGAGCCTGCGCCGGCGGTTCGTCACGCCCGAGTGCGTCGACCTGCAGCTCGAACTCGGTAACGCCGGCTCGCGCGCTGCCGCCTTTTTGCTCGACCTGATTGCCATGGTCGTCATGCTGATCGCCGCGACGATCGCGCTTGCCTTGCTCGCCAGCGGGGCCGGCAAGGCGATCGCGATCGTCTGGCTGCTGGGCGCGTTCTGCCTGCGCAACGGCTGGTTCGTGCTGTTCGAGCTGGGCGGCCGCGGCGCGACGCCGGGCAAGCGGCTGATCGGCCTGCGCGTCATCGCCCGCGACGGCGCGCGGCTGACCGGCGGAGCGGTGGTGGCGCGCAACGCGATGCGCGAGGTGGAGGTGTTCCTGCCGCTCACCTTTCTGGGCTTCCAGGCCTCGGAAGGTGCGGCCGACGCCTTTCTGACGCTGTTCGCGCTGGGGTGGAGCGGCATCTTCCTGTTCTTCCCGCTGTTCAACCGCGACCGGCTGCGGCTGGGCGACATCGTCGCCGGCACCTGGGTGGTGCGCGACGCGCGCCAGCGGCTCGCCGCCGACCTCGCCGCACAGCCCG
>NZ_CAHJXA010000360.1 GCF_903644135.1 Sphingomonas bacterium
AAGCCGTCGAAGCGCGCGCGCGCGTCCCACAGCTCGTATTCGTTGTTGTCGTTCCACGTCGCCTCGATGCCGTGATCGAGCAGCGCGGCGCCGACCTGCTCGCGCCACCAGCGCGCCGCCTCGGGCCTGGTGAAATCGAGGTAGCTGCCAACCTCGTCCCAGAACTGCGCCTCCACCGGCACACCGTCCTCGTCGGCGACGAAGAAGCCGGCGGCGGCGACCTCGTCGTAAGCCGGGTGGCTGCGCAGCAGCGCGGGCTTGATGTTGGGGACGAGGCGCACGCCCGCCGCCGCATAGGAGGCGACGAAGCCCGCGGGGTCGGGGAACTTGTCCCTGTTCCAGTGAAAGACGTAGCGCTTGTCGCCGATCGACGTGTAGCCCGACGACAGGTGGAACGACGTGCAGCCGAGGTCGTGCTCCGCGCACTTGTCAAGAAAGCCCTGCATCTGCCCGCCCGCGTCGGGTGCGTCGGTGTAGGTCATCGTCGAGCCCGAATAGCCGAGCGTCCAGCGCGGCATCAGCGCGGGCCGGCCGGTCAGCCACGTGAAGCGGCGCGTGACGGCGGCGGGATCGGGCCCGGCGATCATCCACAGGTCGATGTCGCCCGCCTCGGCGACGACGTGGCGGTAGAGGCCGTGATAATTGTCGAGCTCGCGCCCCAGTTCGACGGTCACGTCGGCGGTGCTGTCCCAGAACTCGCCGTGGCAGCGGGCGGCCTCGTCGGCGACGAGGAGATAGGGGATCGACTTGTAGAGCGGGTCGCTATGCTCCGCGTCGAAGCCCATCGGGTCGACGTTGGTCAGGCGGAAACGGCGACCGGCGCGGTTCGCGTCGCCGGTGCGGTCGCCGAGCCCGTAGAAGCGCTCGCCCGGCTGGCGCGCGAGATAATGGTGCGCGCGGCCGTCCCACCAGCCGAAGTCGTAGGCTTGCGTCGGGCGATCGGCGGCCATCGGCATCCAGGCTTCGTCCAGCGTCGGGCCGTCGCGCTGTTCCCAGGTACAGTGCAGGCCGTGGAGGCGGATCGCGAGCCGGATCCGCGCCGTCTCGATCGTCACCATGTCATCGGCCTCGTCGCAGCGGAAGGCAGGACAGGCGAAGCCGGCGACGTTCATCCGGTCGCGGCCGGGCTCGGCGATGTCGTCGGCCCCCGGCGCGATCGCCCAGCTCGGCGGGCTGGTGACGCGCCCCTCGGCGAGCAGCAGCAGCCTGACGATATCGTCCTCCAGCACGAACACGTGCGCGACCGCGCCCGTGTCGGCAGTCAGCGTCACGCGGCCGTGCGCCCGTTCGGTCATCGTGAAGCGCGGCGGGTTGGACAGGGTAGCACGTCTCATCGGCGGCGCTCCAGGACGGGATTGAGGGCGGGCGGCAGCGTCAGCCGGCCGATGAAGGCGATCAGCACGACTGCGCCGATCAGGTCGAAGACACCGAGCAGCCCGAACAGCGGCGCATAGCCGAAGCGGTCGGCGAGCTGGCCGATCAGCAGCGAGAACAGCAGGCCGCCAATCCAGCCGGCCTGGCCGATGAAGCCGTTGGCGGTACCCACCTCGCCCGGCGCGAACACGTCGGCCGACAGCGTGTTGATGAGGCCGGAGATCATCTGGTGCGCGAAGCCGCCGACGCAGAACAGCGCGATCGCGGTGTAGGGGCTGGCGGCGAGGCCGATGCACCCCGGCGCGATCATCAGCACCGCTCCCAGGACGATTCCAGCGACACGCGACGGGACGAGCGCCCAGCCGCGCCGTATCAGCCAGGGCGAGAGATAGCCGCCCAGGATCCCGCCCAGGTCCGCCGCGAGGAAGGGTAGCCACGCGAACAGCGCGATCTGCTTCAGGTCCATGCCCCGCTCCGTCGCGAGGTAGAGCGGGATCCAGAAGCTGAACGTCTGCCACGCAGGCTCGGCGAGGAAGCGCGGCACCGCGATCACCCAGAAGCGCGCGGTGCCCAGGATGTCGCGCGGCCGGGTGCGGTGGGGCGCATCGGCCGGGCGATCGGTGGAGATCATCACCCGTTCCTCGGGCGTGATCTTCGGGTGCGTCTCGGGCGTGCGATAGAAGGTGTACCAGGCAGCGGCCCAGACGAGCCCGACCGCGCCGGTGACCACGAACGCCCAGCGCCAGTCGAGCCAGATCGTGACCACCGCGACCACCGGCGGCGCGATCAGCGCGCCGAGCGAGGTGCCCGCGTTAAACCAGCCGACCGCGACAGATCGCTCGCGCGCCGGGAACCACTCGGCCACCGCCTTGATCCCCGCCGGGATGGCGGCGGACTCGGCAAGGCCCAGCAGACCCCTGAACATCGCGAGACCAAGCCAGCCCGCGGCCAGGGCGTGGAGCATGTTGGCAAGCGACCAAGCGAGCCCGAACATCGCGAAGCCCGCGCGCAGCCCGAACCGGTCGACCAATGCGCCCGCGATCGGCTGCATCACCGTGTACGCGAGCTGGAACGCGCCGACGACGTAGCTGTACTGCCGGGTGTCCATGTGCAGCGCGATCTTGAGTTCGGGCGCGAGCACGCCGAGCGAGTTGCGCGCGAGATAGTTGGCGACCGTGCCGGCGCAGATCAGCGCGACGATCCACCAGCGCAGGTTCCGTATCCGCACGCCCGTCCTCTCCCCGCGCCGTGCGCGGCGTCGGCCAGCGAGGTAGCCGGACGGTTCCGGCCTGTCCATATTGGTCAGGCCACTTATTCGCCCGTCTCCACCACCTGCGTGCCGGCGC
>NZ_CAHJXA010000361.1 GCF_903644135.1 Sphingomonas bacterium
GCGTCGGTCAGCAGCCGATGGTGATGATAGCGCGGCGGCGGCAAGCCGAGCAGCGCCTGCAGAAGCCGGTGGATGTGGGTCGCCGCGAACAGGTCGACGCCGCGCACCACGTCGGTGACGCCCTGCGCCGCATCGTCGATCGTCACCGCCAGGTGATAGCTGGTGCCCGCATCCTTGCGCGCCAGCACGACGTCGCCCTGCGCGGCCGGGTCGGCGGTGATATGCCCCGCCGTCGCGTCATGCCACGCCAGCGGTCCGGTAATCGCCACCGCCGCCGTCATGTCGAGCCGCCAGCCATGCGGCTCATGCGCCCGCGCTGTCCGCTCCGCCGGTGAGAGGGCGCGGCAGGTGCCTGGATAGACCGGCGCGGTGCCATGCGGCGCAGCGCTGCTCGCGGCGATCCCGGCGCGGGTGCAGAAACAGGGATAGACAAGGCCCCTCGCCTGCAACCGCGCCAGCGCCTCGGCATAAAGCGCCCGCCGTTTGGACTGGAACACGAGCCCGTCCCACTCGAGTCCCAGCCACGTCAGGTCGTCCAGGATCGCGGCGACATGGTCAGGCCGGCAGCGCCCCTCGTCGATGTCCTCGATGCGCAGCAGGAAGCGGCCGGCGGACGGTGCCCGCGCCAGGTCGTGCGCGCGGATCGCCGACAGCGCGTGGCCCAGGTGCAGCCGCCCGGTCGGCGACGGCGCGAAGCGGCTGACGACCGCCACCCCTTGACCCCCGATCACATGCCGTGCTGTCATAGTGGTGTTGTCATATCGGGGTCATCGCGAGGCTTCACGATGCTCTCGCCAGTTAGCGTGGGAGAAGACGTGTTCCACCCCGATCTGATGCGCCACCCCGACGGATGTCCGGCGCTCGTCCTCAATGCCGATTACACGCCGCTTTCCTATTACCCGCTCAGCGTCTGGCCGTGGCAGACGGCGGTCAAGGCGGTGTTCCTCGACCGGGTCGACATCGTCGCGCATTACGAGCGCGAGGTCAGGAGCCCCACCCACACGCTCAAGCTGCCGTCGGTGATCGCGCTCAAGCAATTCGTCAAACCCTCCGCGTTTCCGGCGTTCACCCGCTTCAACCTGTTCCTGCGCGACCGCTTCGCCTGTCAATATTGCGGCGCGCCCAAGGACCTGACCTTCGACCATGTCGTGCCGCGCGCGCAAGGCGGGCGGACGACGTGGGAGAACGTCGTCACCGCCTGCGCGCCGTGCAACCTCAAGAAGGGCGGCCGCACCCCGCGGCAGGCGGCGATGCCGCTCCACCTCGAACCGATCCGGCCGACCAGCTGGCAGCTCCAGGAACATGGCCGCAGCTTCCCACCGCATTATCTGCACGATACATGGCGCGATTGGCTCTATTGGGACATCGAGCTGGAGGCGTGACGATGGCAAGGACGGAAGTGCGGGCGGCGATCGCGCTGGCGGCACTGGTGGCGGTAGGCGGCTGCGGCAGCGCCAAGAAGGCACAGGCCAAGGCGGATGCGCGGGCGGCAGGGTTCGTGCCGCCGTCGGTGATGTCGCGGCTCGACTATGGCGGCGTCGTTGAGCGCCGTTTCCGCGCGCTCGACCGCAACGGCGACGATTACATAACCCCCGACGAGCTGCCGACCAAGGACAGCAAGCTGATGGACCTCGACCGCAATCGCGACGGCAAGATCAGCGCCAGCGAGTGGAGCGAGGGGATGCTTGCCCGGTTCGACCGCATGGACCGCAACCATGACGGCTCGGTGACCTCGACCGAGCGCGACATCGACCATCATTAGCGACGGTTGACCTTGGCGGTGCTGCGGCGCAGCAACGACCGATGACCAGCGCCCCTTCGCTCGCCAACAATGCCGACATCCGCTATCTGGGTACGCTGCTCGGCGACGTGATCCGCGGCTATGGCGGCGAGGAGCTGTTCGCCGCCACCGAGGCGATCCGCCGCGCCTCGGTCGAGCGCCACCGCGCCGAGGACGTCGAGGCCGAAGGTCACCCGGCGGAGCTGGGGATCGAACGGCTCGACCTCGACGCCACGCTCGACTTCGTGCGCGGCTTCATGCTGTTCTCCATGCTCGCCAACCTGGCCGAGGACCGGCAGGGCTATGGCCAGGGGCTCGCGGCCGAGCCGGGGGCCGACGTCGCCGCCGCGATCGAGCGGCTGGGCGAGGCCGGGGTCGACAAGCCGGCGATCCTGCGCCTGCTCGACCATGCGCTGGTCGCGCCGGTGCTCACCGCCCACCCGACCGAGGTGCGGCGCAAGAGCATGATCGACCATCGCAACCGCATCGCCGAGCTGATGGGGTTGCGCGACGCGGGCCACGAGCACACCCCCGATGGCGACCGGGTGGAGGATGCGATCGTCCGCCAGATTGCGCTTCTCTGGCAGACGCGGGTCCTGCGCCGCGAGCGGCTGGTGGTGACCGATGAGGTCGACACCGCCCTCTTCTATCTGCGCGACGTGTTCGTGCCGGCGCTGCCCGCCCTGTACCAGCGCTGGGACCGGGCGCTGGGGGAACGGGTGCCCAGCTTCCTGCGGCCGGGCAGCTGGATCGGCGGCGACCGCGACGGCAATCCGTTCGTCACCGCCGACTCGCTGCGCACCGCCATCGCCAAGGCCAGCGCGGCGATCCTCGCCAGCCATGCCGAGGCGCTGCACGCGCTCGGCGGCGAGCTGTCGATCTCCGCCCGGCACGTCGCGGTCGACCCGGCGGTGCTCGCGTTGGCCGAGGCGA
>NZ_CAHJXA010000362.1 GCF_903644135.1 Sphingomonas bacterium
GCTGGGCCGGAGCCTCCCGCCCGGCCGCGGTCGAGCCTTGCGCCGCCGTCGTCTGGGCCTGCGTGACAGCCGGCCAGGCCAGCGCCGCCGCCAAGGTCACGCTGGAAGTAAATGACGCGAGCCGCCGATGCGAATGTCCCAAGCGATCCTCTCCTGTATTTATTTACGGGAGAGGTGACGGACGGCCCCGCCTGGCGAAATTGAAATCTCGGCAGCAAGCTATTCTCTGCGTTTATAGATATAGCCGTTTGCTGCTCACATCGATCAAGTCTCGCCGTTGCAGGAGCCGTCCATGAACACCCGCTTCCTTCGCTATTTCGTCGCCTGCGTCGAGAACCACACGATGCTGGCCGCGGCGGAGGCGGTGCACATCTCGCAGCCGGCGCTGAGCAAGGCGATCGCGACGCTGGAGCAGGAACTGGGCGTGACCCTGCTCGACCGGCATCCGCGCGGCGTGGTGCCGACTCCCTTTGGCGAGACGCTGTTCCGCTATGCCAAGATGATCGACAGCGAGATGCGCCGCGCCGTCGCCGAGATCGACGCGCAACGCGGCATGACCCGCGGCACCATCGTCATCGGGGTCATCCCGACCATGACCGAGATGATGGGGCAGGTCGCGCAGGCGGTGATGCGGCTGCATCCGGGGCTGCGGCTGAAGCTGCGCGTCGCCTTCTCGTCGGAACTCACCCGCGCGCTGCTGGACGGCGAGCTGGATTGCGCGATCCTGCTTATCCCTGCCGAGGAACGCTCCCCGGGCCTGACCTTCAGCCCCCTGCTGCGTACCGGCCCGGTGGTGGTGGTGCGCAAGGATCATCCGCTGACGCGGCAACCGCGATCGTCGCTCAAGGATTTGACACAGTTCCGCTGGCTGATCCCGGACTTTCCCGCCTCCCACCGCGCCATCGTCCACCGCGCCTTTATCGACGCCGGCCTGCCGCCGCCGACGGTGGTGATCGAGGTCAGCACCATCATCTTCTTCGACTCGCTGATCCTGCAGAGCGATTTCGTCACCGTCGCGCCCGCCACCTTGTTGAGTGCGCGGGCAGGTTCGGCGCTGGTTGCCCTCGATACCGACTTTGTGTTTCCGTTGGAGGAGGTCGGGCTTGCCTATCGTGAGAACAGCACGCTGCTGCCCGGCGCGCGGGCGGTGATGGACCTGGTGCGGGCGCAATGCGCCGGGATGCCGGGCGAAGTCACCGCCGGCCTATGAACGCTGGTTATGGAAAACATCTTCAATCCTCTTTGTCGGCAATAATCCGCCACGCTAGCGAACTCCGATACGACAGCCGGTGACGGCGAGGGGATGACGTGGCGAGCCGGACGCAAGCGGATCTGATCATCGTCGGCATGGGGCCGGTGGGGGCGACCGCCGCAGGCCTCGCCGGCGCGGCCGGGCTGCGTACCGTCGTCCTCGACCGCGAGCTTCAGCCCTATGCCCTGCCGCGCGCGATCCACTTCGACGCGGAGATCATGCGGGTGTTCGCCAGCATCGGATTGCGCGACGCCCTGGCGCAGGCGACCAGGCCGCTGGGCGGCTCGGTCTACCTCGGCGCGGACCTGAAGCCGATCCGCACGTTTCGCAGCCCCGGCCCGGCCCATGCCGATGCCGCGCATCCCAGCAACCTGTTCTATCAGCCGCAGCTGGAAGCGATCCTGCGCGACAACCTGCAACGCTTTGAACAGGTCGACGTGCGGCTGGGTCATGACGTGCGCGAGGTCGTGCAGGACGATGGCGGCTGCCGGGTAACGGCGACCACCGCCGATGGCGACACGGTCGAGATCGACGCCGCGTTCGTGCTGGCCTGCGACGGCGCGTCGAGCCCGGTGCGCAAGGCGCTCGGCATCGAGCTCGACGATATCGGCTTCCAGGAACGCTGGCTGGTGGTTGACACGTTCGTGCGCGGCGCGATGCGCTGGCCCGATGCGTACGCGATCCCGCCGGAGGTTCGCGACGGCCGCTTTTCGCTGATGGTCTGCGATCCCAGCCGCCCGGCGACTCTGATCCCCAGCATCGGCGATCACCGCCGCTGGGAATATCGGCTGGAGCCGGACGAGCCAGATGCGCTCGTCACCTCCGACGCCTGGCTGCGACGCGAGATCGGGGCCTGGGTGGACCCGGACGATGTCGAGATGATCCGTAGCGCCGTCTATAACTTCCGCGCGCTGATCGCGCACCGTTGGCAGGAGGGCAGGATCTTCCTGGCCGGAGACGCCGCCCACCAGACCCCGCCCTTCTTCGGGCAGGGCATGTGCCACGGCATCCGCGATGCGACGCAGCTGATCTGGAAGCTGCGGCTGATGCTGGACGGGGCCGCCTCGCCGGCGTTGCTCGACAGCTATCAGGTCGAGCGCGAGCCGCATGTGCGCGCGATCGTCGCGGCATCGGTGGCGGCCGGGGCCGCGGTCTGCATCACCGATGCGGCCGCGGCATGCGCGCGCGACGCCGAGTTCCGCGCGATCGAGGCGGCGCGTGCCACCGCTCCGGTGGCGATGACCGACGTGGTGCCGCCCATCCATGCGGGCGCGATCGACCCTGCTACTGGCGGCGCGCGGTTTCCCGAACTGGTGGTCGATGACGATGGCCAGAGGATCGCGCTCGACACGCTGCTGGGCGGCCGCTTCGCGCTGGTGGCGAACCGCACGCCAGGCCTCGCCGCCGGCACCGCCGCGCGCTGGCAGGCGATCGGCGGCGGCATCGTCGTGCTCGA
>NZ_CAHJXA010000363.1 GCF_903644135.1 Sphingomonas bacterium
GGCGTGATCAATACCGGCCTGGCCGGAGATCGATGCGGCTACGCCGCCGAAGCTACACCACGCGGTGGGACACGATCATGTGAGAGGACTTACCACCAACGCGAGGCAAGCCAGCCGGCGCAAATCGGCATGTTCTGGACGAACTCCCTGCCAGATGACTATCAGGAGCCCCGCACCGGATAGCTGCTGGTCAGTGCAGATGTTATTCCGATATGTCGGCGCTGGCACTCAGACGATACTCGCGGAAGAGGCGAGCGGGGCGTCTTCGAAACACCCAGAAAGGCGCTCGTGCGAGCAGAGCTGGCGGCCTGACCCAGATACCCACGCCCAACGGGCGGCTCGCAGTCCTCGTGGGAAGGCGCCCTCTTCCGTCTCAAACCGACGGCTACTAGACCAGAAGACATGGACCGCAATCCCGGCTTCGTCTCACGCTCCTTCTTGCGATCGCTCTGGGCCCGGGATTACGAGGCTTGGCGCGCGTCGGGAGAGGACGAGGCCTGCCTCGAGGTCCTGAGAACATGGTCGGAACGCGCCGACCGCGGCGAGGTCCGCGACGGCGGAGCCCTTGTCGCCAACCTGTTCGTCGGCCTGTGGGGCTACGTCGACACGGGCAGCCGCCGCAGCGCCGTAACCACCATCGACCAGCAGCATCCGGTCGCCGGCGCCGGGCCGCGAGGTCGTCGTGGCGCCGTCGACGCCGCACTCGGCTGGTTCGGCTCTCCCGGCACCGCATCCACGATGCAGGTGGCATGCGAGTTCAAGCAGCTCGGCTGCGACCTGGACGCGCCACAGCGAGGCCGTGCCGACAGCCGCTCGCCCGTCGAGCAGGCTCTCAACTATCTGAGCGCGGCCCGGCGCGGAATGGTCGGCAACGAGCCGGTCAGACCGACCTGGGCGATCGTCACCGACATGAACGTTTTCCGGCTCTACTGGTACGACCGCGCGCCGGCCCAGTATCTGTCGTTCAACATCACCCAGCGCAGCCTGCTCCAGGACCCGGGCCTGCTCGGCGACGATGACGGGTCCGCGTTCGAACGCTTCCTCTTCAAGCGCCTGTTCAGCGCCGAGGCCATGCGCGTCTGCCTCGACGACGTCGGCGACAAGTATCTAAATAATGTCCGGGTGAATGGGATCATCCCCGCCGACGGCGTCGACGAAGCCTATCTCCTGGGCGTGCTGAACGGCCGCGTCGCCGACTGGGTGTAGTGAGCCGCACGCTCGACGCGATCGACTGGGATTTCGCTCAGCCGCGCTCCGGCTACGTCCCCCCGCCGCACTGGTATCACCATCCGCGCCGATGTCCCAATGCACGTTCAGGTCGGCAATCATGCCGCGCGCTACGAACTCTTCCGCAACGAACTCACGAGCGAGCGCGATGCCGTCGGCTTGGTCCAGCTCGCGAGGGATCGCGAACTCGATCTCGCGCGCGAGCTGCGCGTCGCACCGCACCTCGCCGGCCTCGACTGCGTTCCACAATGTCGAGCGGTCGCCGAGCTGCTCCGCGGCGCCGTCCGGCAACATCACCTCGGAATGGACGACGCCCGTCTTGTTGGAGAAATCGTGGTCACGGTCGATGCGCTCGTCGTGCAGCCGAGATGCGGAGCGATAGGCCGCGGATGCTACCGCGCTCGATCCGCTGGCGCGGGAAATGACCTTCGCCGAGAAGTGGTAGATCGCCATGACGGCAATCCACTTACACCTCACAAGCGACGTCGGCACGACGTATAAGCGCGCCCTCCAAGAAACTTTCTTGTTCGGGACCACACCGTCCCGTTGTGTTCTAGCGTCAGGGAAGCATTGGCGCTGGTTCTGCTTTATTCCTAGCATATTGATGATTGGAGAATACCGATGCGCAAGCCACGTGATCTCGATGCTGAACTGAAGGCACTTACCGAGAAGGCGCGGAGTCTGAAGGAACGGAAGGTTCGCCAGCTCGGTGAACTGGTCGCCGCAACGGGAGCCGACGCGCTGGACGTGGAGACGCTCGCGGGCGGGCTGCTGGCGATGATCGAGGTGGATGATCCGGCCCGAAAGGAGAGCTGGCACAAGCGGGGCCAGGCATTCTTTCAGCGACGGACGCGTGACGCTGCACGCGGCAATGGCAGTGGCAACTCTGGCGCTCAAACGAGCAGTGGCAGCTCGGCATCGCCTGGAAGCGAGTCAGGCGCGACATGACAGGCGAGCATGGATGGTGAGCCGCCGCGAGCGCACGCATCATCTGATCGAACTGGGCGGTCTCGTCGTAAAGGCTGGACTCGACATGCTGGCGGATGACGATCGCGCCGTCCTGTACGGTGCGTTTCAGGCAATCGCCGATCGACTGAGCGGCGAGGATCGCGAGCAGGCGTTGTTGCTGTGGGGCCGGCGCGGTCATCGAGCTTTCGATGCGGAGGCCGAAGCGAACGATGCTGATCGGAACAAGTCGCGCTAGATGCCTAACTCAGTGGCAAATGCCGCCGCTGTCACGATCGTAGCCGCACCGTGCCTCTGCAAGACGAGCAGGTCGTTCTTGTCGCCGGTCACCAGCCTATCGGCCGCACCCGCTTCGCATAGGGCGAGCAGGAAATCGTCGCGGGGATCGCGCGAGCGTTCAACGGGCGGTAGCCGCTCGGGCATCTCAGCAAGAGCGGCGATCTGATTGACCAGCCTGCCCGCCTCCGATGATCGCACCAGCGCCCTGATCTTGTCGCGGCGGCTGACGGCGCGGA
>NZ_CAHJXA010000364.1 GCF_903644135.1 Sphingomonas bacterium
GAGCGGCAGATGGCGCTGCACCAGGACAAGCGCACTAACTATTCGCGCGAGGAGTTCGTCGCCAAGGTCTGGGAATGGAAGGCGGAGAGCGGTGGCGAGATCACTCGCCAGTTGCGCCGGCTCGGCTGCTCGATGGACTGGGCGAACGAACGGTTCACGATGGACGAGGGCTTCAGCAAAGCGGTGCTGAAGGTGTTCGTCGACCTCTATCGCGAGGGGTTGCTGTATCGCGACAAGCGGCTGGTCAACTGGGACCCGGGCCTGGGCACCGCGATCAGCGACCTGGAGGTCGAGACGCGCGAGGAGCAGGGCGGCTTCTGGCACCTGACCTATCCGCTCGCCGACGGCAGCGGCAGCATCTCGGTCGCGACCACCCGGCCGGAGACGCTGCTCGCCGACATGGCGGTGGCGGTCCATCCCGACGATGAGCGCTACGCCGCGTTGGTCGGGCGGCAAATTCGGCTGCCGATCACCGGGCGCTTGATCCCGATCGTTGCCGACGAACATGCCGACCCGGCGCTCGGCTCGGGCGCGGTGAAGATCACGCCGGGGCATGACTTCAACGATTTCGAGGTCGGCCGGCGAGCGGGGATCGAGGCGCGCGACATGCTCAACATGCTCGATGCGGAGGCGCGGGTGGTGCAGACCGCCGACGGGCTGGTGCCAGACGAGCTGGTCGGCCTCGACCGCGCCGAGGCCCGCGCGCGCGTGGTGGCGCTGCTGGAGGCGACCGGCGGGCTGGAGAAGATCGAGAGCCGCACCATCCAGCGGCCCTATGGCGACCGCTCGGGCGTGGTGATCGAGCCGTGGCTGACCGACCAATGGTATGTCGACGCCAAGACCCTGGCCGCGCCGGCGATCGAGGCGGTGCGCTCGGGCGCGATCCGGCTGGTGCCCAAGACGTGGGAGAAGACGTTCTTCAACTGGATGGAGAACATCCAGCCGTGGTGCGTGAGCCGGCAGCTGTGGTGGGGGCATCGGATACCGGCTTGGTATGGATTGAGCGTTGATAATCCGGAAACGCTAAAGACGTTCGTCGCTCTGAATGAAGATGATGTGATCCTCAAGCAGGCATACGCTTATTACAGCCAAAGCTGGAAACCGGGAGAGGGATTTTCGATCCAGCTGGTTGCGAACCAGTCGGAAGCCTTAAAGCTGACGACGGAAAAATCCTTTAAGAGGATCGGCATCTGGCGCGATCCAGACGTCCTGGATACATGGTTCTCGTCCGCGCTCTGGCCGTTCGCAACGCTGGGCTGGCCTGATTTGAACGACCCTCACCCTTCCGCGGATTCGCCGCTCCCTTCCTCTCCCGTCGGGAGAGGGAAGGGGCCCGCCGGCGAAGCCGGTGGGAAGGGTGAGGGTGAGGGTGACCCGCCCTCCCAACTCGCCGGCCGCTACCCCAACGACGTCCTCGTCTCCGGGTTCGACATCCTGTTCTTCTGGAACGCGCGGATGATGATGCAGGGGCTGCACTTCATGGGCGACGTGCCGTTCCGCACGCTCTATCTGCACGGCCTCGTCCGCGCCGCGGACGGTTCTAAGATGTCCAAGTCGAAGGGCAACACCGTCGACCCGCTTGGGCTGATCGACCGCTACGGCGCCGACGCGCTGCGCTTCTTCATGGCGGCGATGGAGAGCCAGGGCCGCGACATCAAGATGGACGAGCGCCGGGTCGAGGGATACCGCAACTTCGCCACCAAGCTGTGGAACGCCGCGCGTTTCTGCCAGGCGAACGGCATCGGCGGGTCGGCGACGCTGGAGCCGGCGGCGGCGAGCCTGGCGATCAACAAGTGGATCGTTGGCCAGGCGATCCGCACCGTCCAGGCGGTCGACCTCGCGCTCGCCGACTATCGCTTCGATGCGGCGGCGAACGCGCTCTATCAGTTCGTCTGGAGCCGCTTCTGCGACTGGTATCTGGAGCTGATCAAGGGCGCGATCGACGACGAGACCCGGGCGGTGGCAGGCTGGGTGCTCGACACCATCCTGGTGCTGCTCCACCCCTTCATGCCCTTCATCACCGAAGAGCTGTGGCACGCCCTCGCGCCGCGTGAGCATGAATTGATCGTCGCGCACTGGCCGATGGCCGACGCGCGCAGCCTTGATCCGGAGGCGGAGGCCGAAGTCGAGTGGCTGATCCGGCTGGTCGGTGAGGTGAGGGCAGCGCGTACCGAGCTTAACGTTCCGCCCGGTGCGCGGCTGCCGCTCCACGTCCGCGAGGCAGGATCGGAGTCGATGGCGCGGCTCGTTCGTCAGCGAGGAGTGATCGCGAGATTAGCGCGGGCTGATCTTGCGGAAGGCGACGCGGCCGGCGGCGCGGCGCAGGTGGTGGTCGACGAGGCGACGTTCGTGCTGCCGCTCGAAGGAGCCATCGACCTCGACGCCGAACGCACCCGCCTCGCCAAATCCATGGCCGCCGCTGCCAAAGAACGCGACACTCTCGCCGCCCGCCTCGGCAACGCCAGCTTCGTCGAGCGTGCCAAGCCCGAGGCGGTCGACAAGGCGCGCGCCGACCCTGCCGACAAGGCGGCGGAGGCGGAGCGGCTGGGCGCGGCGCTCGCGCGGCTGGGCTAAGTTCCTTCCCGTCGGATGATCCATCCGCTAGGAACGCGGGCGTGACCGACACCCTTGCCCGCCCCCGCGCCCCCGCCGCCACGGGCGGCAGGCCCGCCCAGCGCGACCTCACCACCGGCGCGATCGCGCCGACG
>NZ_CAHJXA010000365.1 GCF_903644135.1 Sphingomonas bacterium
GGTCGCTCATCTACGGTCTCCTCACGGAGCCTGAATCAGATCGCGACGCTCACATCAATGGGTCCTGACCCTAGCGCTGATATACGTTGTCGGTTTGGTCTGACCCATGTTGTGGCAGCAGGTCCCGCCATGGTCTAGCGCCGGACCATCGTTGGCACGCGACCCATCCAGGCGCCGACGGCGGAGAGACAAGCGCTCTCGCCTGAACTTGCCGAGGCAACCATGTCCAACGATAGGCCGTCCGATGACGGTATCGCCACCAGTGCGTCGCCGACCGCTCCCGAGCCGGACTCCCACGGGCAGGCGGCGTTGCTGCTGGTGGAAAGCATCATTCACACGTTGATCGATGCCAAGGTCCTCTCTCGGGTTCAGGTGATCGGCGCGGTGCGCACCGCCGCGGAGGTGAAGGTCGAGGTCGCCGACGAGCTGGGCGAGTCCGAAGCCAATATGCGCCGTTCGCTCGGCCTGCTGACGGCGATCGAGCGGACGCTGACGGTCGGCGAGCCCGGAGCCGCGAACGAGCCGTAACTCACCGCGCCATGCTGGCAACGCGCCTCAGCCCGCGAACATGAGCCGGAGTTGTTCTTGCGGCTCCAACCGCTCGATCAGCTGCGCGTAACGATCGGCCATCTGGCGGTGGATGACGGCCGCTATGCCGAGGCTCACCGGTGCGTCCCCCAACGCACGCTCCTGTCGCTCGCGCCGGCGGTAATAGGCGATGAGGTCCGGTCCCGACATGCTGTGTTCCCCAACCATGAGTCTGGTGACCCAAGCGGGTGTAGCGGTGGCTATTTCGCCCGATTGCAACATGGATTAGTGTTTTGGCCTATCACGCGACAAATGAGAATAGCGGGTCTTGGCGATGAGCCGGTGCGCAGGTCGCTGCGGCAAAGGCGAAGCGGCCGCCATTCCTGCCCGCTTTGGTGACCCCTACGGGAATCGAACCCGTGTTTTCGCCGTGAGAGGGCGACGTCCTGGACCGCTAGACGAAGGGGCCTTGTCCCGAGCAGGGCGCGGTGGAGGCGGGCACCTACGCAGCGATGCCCGCCCCGTCAAGCGTGGCGCGTCAGGCGGCGGCCCGGCGGCGTTCGGCCATTTCGGCGTTGAGCATCTCCGCCAGCAGGAACGCCAGTTCCAGGCTCTGGCCGGCGTTGAGGCGGGGGTCGCAGTGGGTGTGGTAGCGGTCGGCCAGGCTCTGCTCGGTCACCGCCACCGCGCCGCCGGTGCATTCGGTGACGTTCTGGCCGGTCATCTCGGCATGGATGCCGCCGGCATGGGTCCCCTCGGCACGGTGAACCGCGAAGAAGCCGCGCACCTCCGCCAGGATGCGGTCGAACGGCCGCGTTTTGTAGCCGGTCGCCGCCTTGATCGTGTTGCCGTGCATCGGGTCGCAGCTCCACACCACCGGATGGCCCTCGCGCGTCACGGCGCGGATGAGGCGCGGCAGGTGCGCCTCGATCTTGTCATGGCCATAGCGGGTGATCAGCGTGATCCGGCCGGGCACCCGCGCCGGGTTAAGCGTGTCCAGCATCCGCAGCAGCGCGTCGGGCTCCAGGCTGGTGCCGCACTTCAGGCCGACCGGATTGCCGATGCCGCGCAGGAACTCCAAGTGGGCGCTGCCCTCGAAGCGGGTGCGGTCGCCGATCCACAGGAAGTGCGCGCTGGTGTCGTACCAGTCGCCGGTCAGCGAGTCCTGCCGCGCCATCGCCTGCTCATAGGGCAGCAGCAGCGCCTCGTGGCTGGTGTAGAACACCGTCTGCGCCAGCTGCGGCACGGTGTCGGGGTTGATGCCGCACGCCGCCATGAAGTCGAGCGCCTCGCCGATGCGGTCGGCGGTCTCGGTGTATTTCTTCGCCCAAGGGCTGCGGCCCATATAGTCGTGGGTCCAGCGGTGGACCTGGTGGAGGTTCGCGTACCCCCCCTGCGCAAAGGCGCGCAGCAGGTTGAGCGTCGCCGCCGATTGCGAATAGGCGCGCACCATCCGCTGCGGGTCGGGGATGCGGCCCTCGGGCGTGAAGGCGATGTCGTTGACGTTGTCGCCGCGATAGCTGGGCAGGGTGACGCCGTCGATCGTCTCGGTCGGCGTGCTGCGCGGCTTGGCGAACTGGCCGGCCATGCGGCCCAGCTTCACCACCGGCAGCTTGGACGCATAGGTGAGGACCACCGCCATCTGCAGGATGACGCGGAAGGTGTCGCGTATGGTGTTGGGGTGGAACTCGGCGAAGCTCTCGGCGCAGTCGCCGCCCTGGAGCAGGAAGGCTTCGCCCGCCGCGACCCGTGCGAGGTCGGCGGTGAGGTTGCGCGCCTCGCCGGCGAAGACCAGGGGCGGATAGCTGCCGAGCTGCGTCGTCGCGGCGTCCAGCGCGGCGGCGTCGGGATAGTCGGGAAGCTGACGGGCGTCGGCCCCCTTCCAACTATGGGGGGCCCAGTTCGCGGCCATGGTCGTCGTCCTAGCTGATTGCGCGCGCCGCCATGCGCGCAAAGGCGGCTCGGGGCAATGTCGGCTTGCCTTTGCCCCGGCGAACCGGGAGTATCGAAGCGGTGCGCGGACGAGCCTGGAGAAGCGTGCCGCGCCTAGCGCCGGCCTGGCTGGCGGCGGCGCTCCTGCTGGCGGTGCCGTCCGGTGCCGACCGGGAGGCGGAGCGGCTGCGCGCCCTCGACCTGCGATTGGCGACGGTGGCGTGGCGGCTGGTGACGGGCAACG
>NZ_CAHJXA010000366.1 GCF_903644135.1 Sphingomonas bacterium
GCTGGAGCTGATCTAGGCTGACCTGCCCGGCGCTCGACCGACTCGACGTTAGAAGCGCTTGGTGAGCTGCAGGTTGACGACCGGCTGACGGTTGCCGGAGTCATAGCGCGCGCCGGACAGCGGGAAGGCGATGCCGGCATCCGCCGTCACCGTGCGGCCTAACGAGGAGCGCAGGCCGCCGCCCGTCGTGAACAGCGAGCCGCCGCCATAGCCGTCGCGCAGATTGCCAACGCTGCCGCCGCTCGCAAAGGCGTAGATCGACGGACCTTTGAGCGGCCCGGCGCTGCGGGCCAGCAGGTAATGGAGCTCGGTCGAGCCGGCGACGCCATCGTCGCCGCTGCGCTCGTCATAGTCATAGGGGCGCAGGAATTGACCGCCGCCCAGGCCCAGCTCCTCGGAAATCAGCAGCGGCTCGCCCGCGACCTGACCGGCGAGCGAGACCCGCGCACCCAGCCGGCCGATCACCGGGCCCGACCAGTCGGCGGTGAACGCGACGCTGGTGAACTTGCCATCGGCGTCAGCGCGCGAGGCCAGCGGATCGCCGGCGCGGTTGGCGTCGAACAGATCGACGCCCTGGCTGGCCGTCGCGCTCGCCTGGATCACCCCGCCAAGGACGGTGGCATAGCCGTAGAGCCGCAGCCGGCCGACGCTCAGCCGATCGCGGCGGGCCAGTTCGCCGGCCCAGTCCTGCTTGACGCTGCGCACGTCGAAGCTGGCCTGCAACCACAGGCTGCCGCCGGTACGGCGCAGCAGCGGCCGTGAGCCGGACAGCTGAGCGGTCCAGCTGCGGCCGTCGATATCGCGGTCGGTCAGGTACGAGCCGGGATGCACCGCGGCATAGGAGAACGCTCCGGACAGCTCGGTGCCATTTGACCCCACTCTCTTGGCGTAACGCACCGCGCCATAACCAAGCTCGCGCGGATGGAACGGCGATGTCGCCACGACATAGGTGACGGCATCGTCGTCGGCGAGCAGCCGGGCGACCGTCGCGCTAGCGGTCAGCCGGATCGGGCCGATCGGTCGAGAACCGAAATTGTCGGCGGTGACGACGCCGCTGATCCGTTTGTCGCCCAGCTCGACCACCAGGATGTCGCGGTCGCCCTCGCGCACCAGCCGGGTCTGCCGCAGCGACATGCCGGGGATGTCGCCGGCGAGCAGCAGCCGGAGCTGCACCTGATCGGCGGTAACCGGACCGACGCCGACGATGGGCGCGAGGGTAGCGCGCAGCGCATGGTTGTCGACGCCGACCAGCCGCACCTCGTCGACCCGCCCCTCGTCGATCGTCAGCTTCAGCAGCCCGGCCTCCAGCGTCTGCGGCGGGATGGTCACGGCGACGAACAGGAAGCCGCGCTCGCGGGCGCGGTCGGCGATCGCGTCGGCCAGGCCGGCGAGCGCGATCGGCGACAGGGTACGGCCGACATAGGTCGCGTAGATGTCGGCGAAATCGGCTGGGTGCAGCGTCCGCAACCCCGACAGCATGATCGCGCCGACGGTAACCGGTGCCGAGCCTATGCTGACCGGAGCGGCCGGCTGAACGGTGACCGGCAGCGACGGAACGACCGCAGGCGCGACCGGCAGCGTCGCCTCGACCTTGGCCGGATCGACATGGTCGAGCGTGGTCTGGGCATGGGCCTCCGCCATGCCGCCGACCATCGCGGCCAGTACGCACAGACCGATGGCGGCAGACCTGATGCACTGTTTTCGCATGAGTGGTGATCTAGCGGAGTGCTCCTAAGAAAGGCTGAAGCACGGCTTTGGCCTTAACGCCGCGGCAACCATCTCCGGTGAGGGTGCGTGATGATCCTGTCGGTACGGCAGCTCCTCGACAGGGAGAAGATCGATGCCGGGATATGTTGCCAAGGCGGCCATCGCGCTGGGGCTGTGCACCGCCAGCGGGTCGGCGATGGCGCAGTCGCTCGCCTGGCAGGTGACCGAGGTGTCAGGATCGGTGACGATCCGCCACGGCAGCGACCAGCACCCGGCGACTCGCGGCGCGGTGCTGCAACCGGGCGACGCGCTCTTGACCGCCGCCGGTGGCCGCGCGGTGATGGTGCACGAGAAAGATTTCGTGACGCTGGCCGGCAACAGCCGGGCGACGGTGCCGGGCGCGGCCGAGCAGGCGAGCGGCTTCACCAAGCTGCTGCAGGACCTCGGCAATGCCGTCTACAAGATCGAGAAGCGCGGCGTCCCGCATTTCGGGGTGACGACGCCGTACCTCGCCGCGGTCGTCAAGGGGACCACCTTCTCGATCACGGTCGACGGGCGCGGCAGCAACCTGCAGGTCGTCGAGGGCGCGGTCGAAGTCACCACCCCGGATGGCGGCGCGCGCGACCTGATCCTGCCCGGCGGCGTCGCCAGCGTCGCCGCGGGCGATCGCTTCCGCCTGACGGTGCATGGCGACAGCGAGCGAGTGATCGACTCGCCGGCGCGTGCGGGTGCGAGTGCTGTTGTTGCACCGGCCGCGCAGGCCGTGGTGGAGACCGCTGCCGCTACGCCAACGGCCGCTTTGCCGGTCGGCGACGTTGCCGCGGCTGGCCCGGTCAACGACGTGATCGGCGTGACCGTCGCCTCCCACCCGGTCGACCTCGGCGCGCTGTCGGGCGGCCTGGTCAGCGGGACCGCCGGCTTCACCGCGCTCACCGCCACGGTCGCCCAGACCGCCCGGGCGAACCCGGCCGTCATCGCGGCCGT
>NZ_CAHJXA010000367.1 GCF_903644135.1 Sphingomonas bacterium
GATCGGCGCGCACCGCCGCCAGCCGCGCGGCATCGGCGACGGCCCAATGGTCGGCCTCGACCTTGCCCCAGGCGTCGAGCGCCGCCGCCACTGGCTCGACCGACTGCGCCCGGCCAAGCGCGACGAACACCCAGCTGCCTTCCTTGCGCCGCTCCGCGAGGCCGGCATCGCACAGGATCTTGACGTGGCGCGACACGCGCGGCTGACTCTGGCCCAGCACCTGCGCCAGCTCGCCGACCGACAGCTCCATCGAGCGCAGCAGCGCCAGGATGCGCAGCCGCGTCGCATCGGCCAGAGCACGGAAGATATCGAGCGCCATAGTCATTGTAGAACAAGACATAAAGAAATCTTTATATGAGGTCAACGAACATCGCGGCGAACCATCTGCACGCGGCGGCGTTGAGGGGCGCATGGGCGATGCCGTGCGCCCGTTTGCTCTGGAGATGCGCGTGACCAAGTTCGCCCCTGCCGCCCTCGCCCTGATCGCCGCCGCCAGCCTTGCGGGCTGCAGCCAGAAGTCACAGGACTCCGCCGCCGACACCGCCAACAGCGTCGCCACCGATGTCGACGCCACGACCCGCAACGCGGTCGACGACGTCAACGCCGCCAGCGATCGCGCGCTCGGCGCAGCACAGAACAAGATCGACGACGCGTCGCCGACCTTCAATCGTACGGTCGAGGGGATCGGCAACGCCGCCGATCGCGCGCAGGAGAAGACCGGCCGCGCCTTGAAGAATGTCGGCAACGCGATCTGACGCGAGGATGACATTCCTGCGAGCCAAGGCTGTCGTGAAGGCGATGCTGCCGCTGGCCTTGCTCGGCGGCATCTCCGCCTGTTCTTCGACGCCTGACGATCCCGGCACGATCGGGGCCGACGATCAGCGCCAGCTGAATGCGGCCGCGGCCATGCTCGACTCCAACAGCGTCGATGCCAACGCGATCGGCGACCATGAAAGCTCTCCGCATGACTGACCTGCCCCGCCGGCTCGGTGCTTCCGACCTGAAGATCGCGCCGCTGGTGCTTGGCGGCAACGTGTTCGGCTGGACTGCCGAGCGCGACGCCGGCTTCGCCGTGCTCGACGCCTTTGTCGACGGGGCTGGCGAGGGCGGCGCGATGATCGACACCGCCGACGTCTATTCGGCTTGGGTGCCGGGCCATCAGGGTGGCGAGTCGGAGACGATGATCGGCGAATGGCTCAAGGCGAGCGGCAAGCGCGACCGGGTGCTGATCGCCACCAAGGTCGGGATGCTGTCCGGCGACGGCGGCGAGAAGCTGGCACCGACGCGGATCGCCGCGGCGTGCGATGCGTCGCTGCGGCGGCTCGGCACCGACCATATCGACCTGTATTTCGCACATCAGGACGATGAGGCGACGCCGCAGGACGAGACGTTGGCGGCCTACGCCAAGCTGGTCGAGGCGGGCAAGGTGCGCGTGCTGGGCGCGTCCAACTTCCATGCCGGCCGGCTCAAGTCGGCCAACGAGGCGGCGCGAGCGGCTGGACTGCCGCATTACCAAGTGCTGCAGCCCGAATATAACCTCGTCAGCCGCGCCAAGTTCGAGGGCGAGCTGCAGGATTATTGCGTCGAGAACAATATCGGCGTCGTGCCCTATTTCGCGCTCGGGGCCGGCTTCCTGACCGGCAAGTACCGGTCGAAGGAGGATTTCGCCACTGTGCGCGGCGGCCGCATGGGCGACCGGCTCGACGAGCGCGGCAAGGCGGTGCTGGCGGCGATGGACGCGGTCGCGGCGGAAACCGGTGCCAGCCTCGCCCAGATCGCGCTCGCCTGGCTGATCGCGCAGCCCGGCGTCACCGCGCCGATCGCCAGCGCCACGAGCGCGGAGCAGGTGGCCGACCTGCTGCCCGCCATGTCCTTGGCACTTTCCGCCGATCAGCTAGAGAGGCTGTCGAACGCCGGCTCCTGAAGCGGCGACCCGGGGACCTGCGCCGACATGAAGCTGACGATCTTCGGCCTGACCGTCAGCTCGTCCTGGGGCAACGGTCATGCCACGCTGTGGCGCGGACTGATCCGCGCACTCGCTGCGGCGGGCCACCGGGTTACCTTCGTCGAGCGCGACGTTGCCTGGTATGCCGAGCATCGCGATCTCACCGACCTGCCCGGCGGCCGCTTGCTGCTGTACCGCGACTGGGCGGAGGTGCTGGCCGCCAAGCGCGACCTGCTCGACGCCGATGCGGTGATCGTCACCTCCTATTGCCCCGACGCCGTCGCCGCGACCCGGCTGATCGAGCAGGAGGCGCGCGGGGTTCGCGTCTTCTACGATCTCGACACGCCGGTGACGCTGGCGGCGCTCGCGGCGGGGGACCCGGTCGCCTATCTGCCGCCCGAGGGGTTGGGCGGGTTCGATCTGGTGCTGAGCTACACCGGCGGCCCAGCGCTGGAGGCGCTTGCCGATCGGCTGCGCGCGCAACGGGTGGCGGCGCTCTATGGCCATGTCGACCCCGCCGCGCACCGGCCGGTGCCGCCGCAGGAGGTGTTCCGCGGCGACCTGTCCTATCTCGGCACCTGGGCGGCGGACCGGCAGGCGCTGGTCGACGCGCTGTTCCTCGCCCCCGCCGCCGCCGAGCCCGACAAGCGGTTCGTGCTGGGCGGGTCGGGCTATCCAGCCGATTTCGCCTGGCGCGACAATGTCTGGTTCATGGGCCATGTCGCGCCGGGCGACCACCCC
>NZ_CAHJXA010000368.1 GCF_903644135.1 Sphingomonas bacterium
AGTGGCATCGAACGGGCCGGACACCGGCCCCGCCGCCGTCGCCAGCAGAGCGAGCACGGTCGCCGCCCGCATCAATGCCCCGGCAGCACGCTCGGCTTCTCGGCGGCCGATCCCTGGCGCGCGGCAGCGACGACCGCGACCGGCACCGGCGGGGCATGGTTGCTCCAGGAAGAGCGGATATGGGTGATGACGGCGGCGATCTGCTGATCATTGAGATCGCTGGAGAAGCTGGGCATCCCGCCGCGCCCCTTGAGCAGCGTCCTGGCGATCGGTGCCGCCGGCCCGCGCACATAGGGGTCGCCGTCCAGCGCCGGGAAGGCACCCGGGATGCCCTTGCCGTTCGCCTGATGGCAAGCGACGCAGTTCTGCGCAAAGACCGCGGCACCGTTCACCGCCGCGGCCGGCGGTGGCGCGGCCAGCGCGGCGACACCGGCCAGCGCCGACACGCCCATCATCGCCAGTCCCACCGACACGATCGTGCCGGTCCTCGTTCCAAATCGTCCTGCTAGCGTCATGTAACGGTCCTCGTCCTCAGGCGTGCACGCGACGGTGCAATCTGTCGATCTGCTGCCAGGCGGACTCGATGCCGCCCTCCTGCCAGCCGGTGATGTAGCTCAAATGCTCGCCGGCGAGATACAGACGCCCGTCCGGCTGGCACAAGGTCGGATAGTATTTCGCCCGCCCCTCGTCGGTCCATTGCGCCCAGCCGCCCAAGTTGAAGGGCACGCGGTGCCACGCGATCGAGAAGGCGCTGTCGCAAGCGTCGGCATATTCGGGGAAGGTCTTCTTGCCGGCCGCCAGCGCGAACTTCCTGCGGCCTTCCAGGCTCAGCGCACTGACCTTGGCAGCCGGCGCGCCGTGCGGGTAATAGCCGAGCAGCACGCCCTTCTCGCCCAGCCAGCCGGTCGAGGGGAAGCTGATCGACTGAACCTCGGGATCGTCGACATAGATGTGGCCGCCATAGATGTTGTACTTCTCTTCCCAGAATCGGGTCTTCATCTGCAGGCCGATCTTGCAGACCAGCGCATAGGCGACCTCGCTCATCGCCTCCTTGAACGCCGGCGCGCACTGGACGTCGATCGACTTCAGCACCGATAGCGGAATGGTGCAGACGCAGTAATCGGCGGTGACGCTGCCCTGCTGACCGTCGGGCGTCTTGTAGGAGACGGTGACCGAGTTCGCGTCCTGCGCGATCTTCTCGACGACATGATTGAGCCTGATCTGCAGCTTGAGGTTGCGCACGAAGCCGGCCGGCAGCTGGTCCATGCCGCCCACCGGCTCGAACATAGTGCGCTGCTGGTCGAAGGCCGACACCGATTTCAGCACCCGCCAGGTCTGCGACTGGAGGATGTCGCCCAGCTTGTGCGGGGTCGACGGCTTGCCGGGGCCGGGGTCGACGCCCGCGCCGGGATTGACATCGAACCCGCGCCCTTCGGTGCCGACATATTTCATGTCGTCGGGCGTCAGATAGCCTTCCGAACGGAGATAATCGAGGAACAGCTCCTTGTCGCCGGGGCCGAACTGCTGGTCGAGCGCACCCTGGCGGACGCACTTGGCCAGCATCTCGCTGGCATAGCCGCGCATGTCGGCGGCGACCTCCTGCTTGCGGACCGGCCGCGCGGCGAGCGGCCCCTTGCCCTTGTCGAAGTTGATGAAGCTGTGGTCGTTGTCGTTGTTGAACAGCTCCACCGGCACCCGGAACTTGCGCGCGTAATGCAGATAGCCCTGGTGCATGTACGGGATGCGCCAGGGGCCGGGATTGATGTAGAGCCCCTCGTCGAAGGTGCAGGTCTGCGGCTCGCCGCCGAATTCGGTCAGCTGCGTGCCCTTGCGCGCCGTGTACGAGCGGCCGCCGACGCGATCGCGCCCCTCCAGCACGGTGACATCGTAGCCGGCGCTCGACAGCTCATAGGCCGCCGACAACCCGGCGACGCCGGTACCCAGCACGATCACCTTCTTGCCCTTGGCCCCGCCGGTCAGCTTGGGCGGTTCCGCCCCGGCCGAGCCGATGCCGAAGCCCAATGCCTCCATGCCGGCCATGACCAGCGCCGTGCCGCCCACCATGCTGAGCTGTTCAAGGAAGGTGCGGCGGCTGAAACCACCTCCCGCTGCCGACATGATGGTCATCGATGCTCTCCAACGTCCTGACGTCCGGCCGAGGATCAGCCGCGTCGATCGATCTCAGAGCATCCCCGCACCCCCGGCGCTCGTCATGGAGCGTCTCGTCAGGCTGTGTAACAAGAGCGCACATGCAAGCGCGTGACGCAACAGGAAATAAGGCTGCAGACACTCTCGATCGAGATTTGTTGCAAAGCACCGTATTGCAGGCCACCAGCAGGCGTCCCCCGCCAGCCGTCACACCTGGTGCGGCTATGGCAGATATAGCTTGCCGCCGGTGATCGGGACCGGAACGCCGGTCGTCGTCGGATAGGTAAGCGGCAGGCCGCGCACCGTCCTCGCGGCGAGGAACGCCATCGCCTCCGCCTCGATGAAGTCGCCACGCAGACCTTCGTCGTCGACCGATGCGACATCGCCGAGCGCGTCGCGCAGCGCCGCCATCAGCGCAGGATTGTGCCGCCCGCCGCCGCAGACCAGCCAGCGGCGCGTCGGCTCGGGCAGCTGCGCCGCGCCCAGCCGCAC
>NZ_CAHJXA010000369.1 GCF_903644135.1 Sphingomonas bacterium
GGCGGCCGCACGATCCTCGACGGCGCGAGCGCGGCGCTGCCGCCGGGCAGCCGTGTCGGGCTGATCGGCCGCAACGGCGCGGGCAAGTCGACGCTGGTGCGCGTCGTCGCCGGGCAGCTGGAGCCCGACGACGGCAGCGCCGACATGCCCCGCGGCGCACGCATCGGCTATCTGGAGCAGGAGGCGCCGCACGGTCCCCTGACCCCATTCGACACCGTGCTCGCCGCCGACAGCGAGCGCGCCGCGCTGATGATCGAGAGCGAGACCTGCGAGGACCCCGACCGCCTCGGCGACGTGTACGAGCGGCTGATCGCGATCGACGCCTATACCGCGCCCGCCCGCGCGGCGCAGATCCTGCTCGGCCTGGGCTTCGACGAGGACATGCAGCAGCGCACCCTCGACAGCTTCTCGGGCGGATGGAAGATGCGTGTCGCCCTCGCCGCCCTCCTGTTCTCGCAGCCCGACCTGCTGCTGCTCGACGAGCCGTCCAACCATCTCGACCTCGAAGCGGTGATGTGGCTGGAGGACTTCCTTCGCAGCTACAAGGCGACGATCGTCGTCGTCAGCCACGAGCGCGACTTCCTCAACAACATCGTCGACCATATCCTCCACCTGCAGGGCGGCAAGATCACGCTCTATCCCGGCGGCTACGACGCGTTCGAGCGGCAGCGGGCGGAGCGGATGGCGCAGCTGGAGGCGGCGCGCACCAACCAGCAGGTCCAGCGCGAGAAGCTGCAGGCCTATATCGCCAAGAACTCCGCCCGCGCCTCGACCGCCAAGCAGGCGCAGAGCCGGCAGAAGATGCTGGCGAAGATGCAGCCGATCGCCGAGATGGCGAACGACCCGACCCTGTCGTTCGGCTTCCCCGACCCCAGCGAGTTGCGCCCACCGCTGATCACGCTCGACATGGCGAGCGTCGGCTATAACGAGACACCGATCCTCAAGCGGCTCAACATGCGGCTCGACCCCGACGATCGCGTCGCGCTGCTGGGACGCAACGGCAACGGCAAGACGACGCTGGCGCGGCTGCTCGCGGCGCAGCTCGCGGTGATCGACGGCGAGATGACCGCGACCGGCAAGATGAAGGTCGGATATTTCACCCAGTACCAGGTCGAGGAACTGGACAGCGGCGACACCCCGCTGGAGCATATGACCCGCGTCATGCGCGGCGCGAGCCCGGCGGCGGTACGCGCGCAGCTGGGGCGGTTCGGCTTCTCGGGCGACAAGGCGACTGGCAAGGTCGGACGGATGTCGGGCGGCGAGAAGGCGCGGCTGGCGCTGGCGCTGATCACCCGCGACGCGCCGCACCTTCTGATCCTCGACGAGCCGACCAACCACCTCGACGTCGACGCGCGCGAAGCGCTCGTGCAGGCGCTCAACGACTATAGCGGCGCGGTGGTGATCGTCAGCCACGACCGCCACATGCTGGAGATGACCGCCGACCGGCTGGTGCTGGTCGATGGCGGCACCGCGCGCGAATATGACGGCAGCCTCGACGACTATATCGCGCTGATCCTCGGCGGCGACGGTGCGGGCGACAAGCCTCGGGGCAAGGCCGCGAAGAAGAAGGCCGCCGATGCGCGCGAGCAGGGCCAGGCGCTGCGCAAGCGCGCCAGGGAGGCCGAGGCGGCGCTGGCAACGCTCAACGACCAGCGCGACGCGCTCGACCGGCAGATGGCAACGCCCGGACGCACGCCGCTGGGCGAGTTGATGAAGCGGCGCTCGGCCCTCGACGATCCGATCGCGGCGGCCGAGGCCGAATGGCTGGCGGCGAGCGAGGCGCTGGAGCTGCTCGCCGCCTGAATTACATCGTCAGCGGCCGATCATAGCCGGTCAGCTCCAGATAGCCGCGCCCGCCCGCGGTACTCACCGCGCCCTCCCAATAGACCGGCAGGCCGCCGCCGCGGCTGTCGAGTTCCTGCGCCGCGAACAGCGGCCGCAGCGTCCACTGCCGCACGCCGCCGGGTAGGCGCACGCTGAGCTGTTGCGACACCGGATAGACCGCGCCCGTCGCGCCGCTCCGCCACGTCTGCAGCGGCCGAAAGGCGAGCTCCTGCGGGGCCAGCAGGGTGACACGCCCGTCCGCCGCCCGGAACGAGCCGCCCCGCCACACCGTCCCGCCGCCTTTACGGCGGATACGGAACGCCATCAGCGCGCTGCCGTCGTCGAAGTTAAGCCCGGTCCAGTCCCAGCCCTGCGCATCGGGCGCGAGATAGTCGGACGACCATTCGCGGTCGAGCCACGCCTCGCCGGTGACCTGATCGCTCGCCGCGCCGCGCTGCACCGTGCCGCCGACGCGCAAGTGCGGCATCGAGTAGTAATAGCTTGCCTGATAGGGCCGCGGTCCCTTGCGGCTATAGCCGCCCTGGCCTTCCGGCAGCGGCGGCTGGGTCGGCCGGAAGGTCAGCGCCAGCGCGAAGCCGTCGCCCGCCACCTGCGTCGTCCAGCGCCCGTCGGGCGAGCGGCGCAGCTGCCAGGTGCGGGTGCGTACCGACCTGGGTGAGAGCGACTGGTCGGAACCGATCGAGGTCGAAGCGGGGCTCGACATCGTGAGCGGCTTGCACGTCAAACTTGGGGCGGTCCCGGCGCTCGCCGAGGCAGCGCATCGCTGCGGCCGGACGCTGATCGACATCCGTA
>NZ_CAHJXA010000370.1 GCF_903644135.1 Sphingomonas bacterium
CCGGTGCCGCGGTCGCGCCAGCCGGCGACGCTCGACCCGAACAGCGCGCCCGCCACCCCGCCGATCACCGCGCCGACGCCGGCGTTGCTGTGCGCCTTTGTGCAGTAACGGCGCGACCAGTCCTCGGCATAAGCGGCGTAGCGCTGGTCCTGCTGGCCCTGGCCAGCGTCGGCCTGCGGCTGATAGCCGGGGGGCGGCGGCGGCAGCTGGCGGCCGTCATAGCCCGGCGGCGGCGGGACATCGCCGGCAGCGTCGTAGGGCGCACCATTATAGGCCTGCCCGTTCGAAGGCGGCGCGACGTTCTGCGGTGCCGGCCGCTCGTCGCCATAGTAATAATTGCCCGATGGATAGGCCTGCGCGGTGGCCAATGTCGACCCGGCCAGGCCCGTCCCGACCAGCGCCGCTCCGGCAGCGATGCGCACGCCCAAATTCATGATCTTCCTCGACATGACATTCTCCAACACCATGAGCCGCTTATGGCCTTTCCGAGGTGAACGCATCCTGACTTGTCCGGGTCCCTAGATGCGGGCGCGCTCGCCCAGCAGCGTGTCGAAATACGCGATCGTCCGGGCGAGCCCCTCGCGCAGGCTGACGGTCGGTTCCCAGCCGAGCGCCTCGCGCGCCAGGCTGATGTCCGGCTGGCGCTGGCGCGGGTCGTCGGCGGGCAGCGGCAGGTGGACGAGCCTGGAGCGCGAGCCGGTCAGCTCGATCGCGAGGTCGGCGAGCTGGCGGATGGTGAACTCGCCGGGGTTGCCGATATTGACCGGGCCGATCGTCGCGTCCTGGTTCATCAGCCGGCAGAACCCCTCGATCAGGTCGTCGACATAGCAGAAGGACCGCGTCTGGTCGCCGTCGCCATAGACCGTGATGTCCTCGCCTTTGAGCGCCTGGACGACGAAGTTGGATACGACGCGCCCGTCGCCTGGGTGCATCCTGGGACCATAGGTGTTGAAGATGCGCACCACCCGCACGTCGACGCGGTGCTGGCGGTGATAGTCGAAGAACAGCGTCTCCGCCGCGCGCTTGCCCTCGTCATAGCAGGAGCGGGGCCCGAGCGGATTGACATGGCCCCAATAGCTTTCGGGCTGGGGGTGGACCAGCGGATCGCCATAGACCTCGCTGGTCGACGCCTGGAAGATGCGCGCCTTGGTCCGCTTGGCGAGGCCGAGCATGTTGATCGAGCCCAGCACGCAGGTCTTGAGCGTCTGAACCGGATCGAACTGATAGTGGACCGGCGAGGCGGGGCAGGCGAGATTGTAAATCTGGTCGACCTCGACCAGCAGCGGCGAGGTGATGTCGTGGCGCATCGTCTCGAAGCGCGGGTTGCCGAGCAGATGCTCGATGTTGGAGCGGCGGCCGGTATAGTAGTTATCGACGCACAGCACGTCGTGCCCCGCCGCCAGCAGCCGCTCGCACAGATGCGATCCCAGGAACCCCGCACCGCCGGTGACCAGCACTCGCTGGCGGATCAGATCGTCGTGGCCCATGCTTCCCCCTGTTGCGGGTCTTCCTCGCGGCTCGGCGCTGGCTTGTCCATGGCTCAGTGCTCGGCCAGCTCGATCCAGGTCGGCGCATGGTCGCTGCTCTTGTCCCAGCCGCGCACGTCGCGGTCGACCCCCGCCGCCCGCAGCCGCCCGGCCAGCGCCGGCGACAGCAGCAGATGGTCGATCCTGAGCCCGGCATCGCGCGCATAGGCGTCGCGGAAATAATCCCAGAAGGTATAGATGGTGGCGTCAGGATGCAGGGTGCGGATCGCGTCGCTCCAGCCCTGATCGACCAGCCGCGCAAAGGCGGCGCGGACCTCGGGCGCGAACAGCGCGTCCTCCTGCCAGCGCTCCGGCTTGTAGACGTCGCGCGGCGTCGGCACCACGTTGAAGTCGCCCGCCAGCACCACCGGCAGGCCGCTGTCGATCAGCGAACGGGCGTGGCCGGCCAGCGCCTCGAACCAGGCGAGCTTGTAGTCGAAGCGCGGGCCCGGCTGCGGATTGCCGTTGGGCAGGTACAGCCCCGCGACCAGCACGCCGGCCACCGCCGCCTCGATGTAGCGGCTCTGCGACGGATCGGGGTCGCCCGGCAGCCCGCGCCGCGTCTCCACCGGCGCGCCGACGCGACTGAGCATCGCGACACCATTCCAGCGCGGCTGGCCGTGCCAGATTGCCTGATACCCCGCCGCAGCGATCGCCTCCGCCGGAAAGCGCTCGTCCGGTGCCTTCAGCTCCTGCAAGCAGACAATGTCGGGTGCCGTCTCAGCCAGCCAGCGCAGCAGCACGGGCAAGCGACCGTTGACGCCGTTGACGTTGTAGGTGGCGATCCGCACGCTACGAACAACGCTCTTTCGCACCGTCCAGGTCCGTTCATGTCCGGTGCAGCTTGCAAGGGGCTTGAAGCCGCCATCGAATCTGCCACTGAACGGCCTCCCTTCGCGGCCGTAACAATGGACATTGCATGAGCCAGGGCATGAGCCAGGACGACCCTTACCCTCCCGTCCATTCCTACACGGCCGAACCCCGCCGCCTGACGTCGCGCGGGCGCGCGTTCAGCTGGCTGGGCGGGCTGTTGGGGGTGGCGCTGCTGATCGGCTTCGCGGTATGGCTGTCGCACCATGCCGCCGCCGGCCAGGGCGGCG
>NZ_CAHJXA010000371.1 GCF_903644135.1 Sphingomonas bacterium
TCAGCCGAAGCGGGCGGCGAAACGCTGGAGGAAGGGTTCGGTCAGCGCGATCTCGGGCAGCAGCACCAGGCATTGGCGATCCTGACGCAGCGCCTCGGCGATCGCTTCGAAATAGACCTCGGTCTTGCCCGAGCCAGTGACGCCGTCGAGCAGGGTCGGGTGAAAGGCGTGGGTGGCGACATCATGCGCCAGGCTCTCGGCGGCGACGCGTTGTTCTTCCGACAGCGCGGGCGGAGCGAAGCCGGGGTCGGGCTGTGGAAACGGGCTGTCGATGTCGACCTCGACCGCCGCGATCGCACCAGCCTTGACCAGCCCGCGCACGACCGCGTCCGACACTTCGGCGATCGTGGCGAGTTCACGGATCAGGCCCTGACGCTCGCCGATGCTCGCCAGCGCGCGGGCACGGGCTTCGGTCATCCGGGGCGGCTCGATGCCGGTCGCGCGATATTCGGTGACGGTGCGCGCGCCTTCCAGCGCCGAGGTCGAGGCGAGGCACATGCGCAGCACCGACGCTGGCGGTGCCAGGTAATAATCGGCAGTCCACTCCACCAGCCGGCGCAGCGCCGTAGCCAGCGGCGGCACGTCGGCCGTGGCGAGCAGCGGCCGGAGCCGGTTGTCGCCGACCTCGGCATCCGACGGCATCCGCTCGGGTTCCCAGACGACGCCGAGCAGCTGGCGTGGTCCCAGCGGCGCGACGACGACGGAGCCGGACTCGACCGCCATGCCCGCCGGCACCCGATAGTCGAGCGGGCCGAGCGCGGCGTTGAGGAGGAGGACGCGGGCGCGCTGCATCGTCGGCGCATATGGGGGCGAAGCGGCCCGGCGTGAACCGGGGTAGGGGTCGGTTGGCGCGTCAGGCGGCGCGGCGGTCCGCCCGACGCCGGTCGCCGATCCGTGCGCGCTTGGCGGCGTACAGCGCGCCATCGGCGCGGCGGATGAAGTCGCGCGGGCTGGTCTCGTCGCCGAGCACCGCGATCCCGACCGAGCCGCTGCAGGCAAGGGTGAGGTCGCCGGCGCGGGCGGAGACCAGCAGCGCCTGTTCCAGCATCTCGGCCAGCGCCGCCGGATCGATCGCATCGCCTTCGATCAACAGCGCGAACTCGTCGCCGCCGATACGCGCGGTCAGCGCCGACACGTCCGGCAGCGCGGCCGCCAGGGCGCGGAGGGCAGCGCTGACCCCGCGCAGGACATCGTCGCCGGCGGTGTGGCCCAGGGTGTCGTTGATCGCCTTGAAGCCGTCGAGGTCTATCAGCGCCAGCAACAGCGGCGCGTCGGCCGCGCGGGCGAGCATCGCAGCTGTCAACGCCTTGTCGAACGCCGCACGGTTGGCGAGCCCGGTCAGCGCGTCGGTATCCGCATCGTGACGCAGCGCGATCTCGCGATGATGGCGATCGGTCACATCCTGGAAGACGCCGACCAGCGCGACGTTGGTGCCGTCGACCTGCTCGCATTCGCCGATCGAGCGTACCCGCCTCAACTCGCCGGTGGCGGAGCGGAAGTCCTCCTCGAAATCGAACGGCGTGCAATGCTCGATCGCCGCCGCCAGCGCCGCGGCGACGCGGGCACGCGCCTCGATCGGGTAAGGATCCATTGCCGTCTGCAGGTCGGGGGTGGGGCCGGGCGGCAGGCCGTAAATGCGGTAGACGCCTTCCGACCATTCGATATGTTCGTCGGGCAGCGACAGCCGCCACGAGCCGATGCCGGTCATCCGCTCGGCCTGCGCGAAGACACGGTGCTGGCGGGCGCGGTCGGCGACCAGCCGTTCATGCTCCACCGCGATGCCGATCGCGCATTGCGCGTGGGTGCGCGCTGCGATCAGCACGTCGGCAAGGCGGGCAAGGTGATGCAGCGCCTGCCGGCCGCGGTCGTCCAGGTCGCGAGGCACCGCGTCGACGACGCACAGCGCGCCGATCGGTCGCGGCAGGCCCGCGGCGTCGGGGGCGGTGATCGGCACGCCGGCATAGAAGCGCAACCCGTCGATCACGAACGGATTGTCGGCGAAGCGCGGGTCGGCCTGCAGATCGCGCACCACCATGCCGTCGGGAACGCGAATGGCATGGTCGCACAAAGTGATCCCGCGCGGCACCGGCGCGATCGGCTCGGCGGTCGAGGCGCAGACATGCAGCGTCTCGCGGTCGAGCAGCGTCAGCATAGCGGTCGGGCAGGCGAGCAGCGACGCGGCGAGCTGGACCAACGCATCGAGCGCCTGTTGCGGGCCGTCGTCGAGGATGCCCGAGCCGTAGAGCGCGGTCAGGCGGCTCAATTCATCGGCCATGACGGTGCCGGGTGCTTCGCTGTCCATGGCGGCTCTATGGATTTGCGGCTGTTAATAATCTTTGCTCGATGCCACCCTTTTGGGCACGATCCGGCCATGACGACGTCGGGCCAGGATCAGCGGCAGGACCGCGAACTGATCGCCGGCTGGACGGCCCATCTCGCGCGCGACCGGCGGCGGTCGGCGCATACCGTGCGCGCCTATGTCGCCACGGCGGAGCGGCTGATCGGCTTCCTGTCGGAGCATCGCGGCGGGCGGATCGATGCCGCCGGGCTGGCGACGGTCGACGCCGGCGAGCTGCGCGCCTTCCTGGCGTATCGCCGGGCGGAGGGGCTGGGCGTTGCAGACTA
>NZ_CAHJXA010000372.1 GCF_903644135.1 Sphingomonas bacterium
GGCGACCGCCGACGCGGAGGCGATCCGCCAGTTGCGCGCGGCGGGCGCAGTGCTGGTCGCGACCAGCAACATGGACGAATACGCCTATGGCTTCGTGACGGTGAACGCCGCCCATGGCACCACCCGCAACCCGCGCGACCCTGCGCGGCTCGCGGGTGGCTCGTCAGGTGGGTCGGCGGCGATGGTCGCGGCCGGCATGGTGCCGCTGGCGCTGGGATCGGACACCAACGGCTCGATCCGCGTTCCCGCCGCCTTGTGCGGGCTATATGGGTTGAAGCCCACGCACGGCGCGCTGCCGATGGCGGGGGTGTTTCCCTTCGTCGACAGCTTTGACGATATCGGCCCGTTCGCGGCCACGATCGCCGACCTCGACCTCGCCTGGCGAGCGCTTGGCGGCGGCGGCACCGCCATCGATGCGCCCAGGGTGGCGCGGCTCGGCGGCTGGTTCGCGCGCAACGTCTGCGCGACGCTCGCGGCAGGGATCGATCGTATCGCCGGCCACTTGGGCAGCGATACCGTCGTCGAGCTGTCCGATGTCGACCGCGCCCGCTCCGCCGCCTATGTGATGACCGCCGGCGAGGGCGGCGCGCGCCACCTGCCCGAGCTACGCCGCCGCCCGCTGGCCTTCGATCCCGCCACTCGCGACCGGCTGCTCGCCGGCGCGCTGATGCCGGCCAGCTATTATCGCGCCGCCGCCGCCTTTCGCGAGCGGTTCCGCGTCGCCATCGCCAAGGTATTCGAGGCAGTCGACGTGCTGATCGCCCCTTGTGTCGGCGAGGTCGCGCCGCGGATCGACGATCCGATGATGACGGTCGATGGCGCGCGGGTGTCGGCGCGGGCGCAGCTTGGCCTGTTCACTCAGCCGCTCAGCTTCGTCGGCCTGCCGGTCATCGCCGCGCCCCTCGCCTGCCCCGGACTGCCGCTCGGCCTTCAGCTGATCGGCGCGCCCGGCAGCGAGGCGACCCTGTTCGCGCTGGCTCGCCGGCTGGAGCATGACGGACTGATCGGAGCGTCATGACCGTCGAGGCCCGCCTTGCCGCCCGCTTCGACTTCGCCGGCCGCGGAACCGACGGACGGACCGAAGCCCTTGCCGGCGCGACCACCTTCCTCACCATGGCCTATATCGTCGTCGTCAATCCCGCGATCCTGGGCCAGGCGGGGATGCCGGTCGCCGCGGTCGCCGCCGCCACCTGCTTCGCCGCCGGGGTGGCCAGCATCCTGATGGGGCTGGTCGCTAACGTGCCGCTGGCGCTCGCGCCGGGGATGGGGCTCAACGCCTATTTCGCCTTCACCGTCGTCGGCGCGATGGGGGTGCCTTGGCCGACCGCGCTGGGCTGCGTGCTGGTGTCGGGCGTCGCCTTCCTGCTGCTGACCCTCGCCGGCATCCGCCAGATGATCGTCGCCGCGATCCCGCCGCACCTGTTCGCGGCGGTGGCGGGCGGTATCGGCCTGTTCCTCGGCTTTATCGGCCTGCGCGATGCCGGACTGGTGGTGAACAGCCCGGCCACCGGCGTCACGCTCGGCAGTCTGCACCAGCCCGGCGCGATCCTGGCGCTGATCGGCCTGGCGATTGGCGCGGTGCTGAGCGCGCGGCGGGTGCGCGCGGCGGTGCTGATCGGCGTCGTCGCGACCAGCGCGATCGGCTGGGCGAGCGGTGCCACCAGCTTCCACCCGCCAGCCTATTCGCTCGCAGCGCTCGGCGAGACCGCGTTCCAGCTGGACCTTGGCGGCGTGTTCGGCGGAGCCGGCCGGCATGGGCTGGGCGTGCTCGAGATCCTGTTCGTGTTCCTGTTCGTCGACCTGTTCGATAATCTTGGCACGCTGGTGGCGGTGACCAGGCGTGCCGGGCTGGTCGGAGCGGACGGCCGCATCCCGCGCCTCGACCGCATGTTGCTGACCGACGCGATCGCCACCATCGTCGGCGCGCTGGCCGGCACCAGCACCGTCACCTCCTATGTCGAGAGCGCGGCGGGGGTCGAGGCGGGCGGCCGCACCGGCCTGACCGCGATCGTCACCGGCGTGCTGTTCCTGCTGACGATGCTCGCCGCGCCTTATGCCGGGCTGATCCCGCTGGCGGCGAGCGCGCCGGCGCTGATCCTGGTTGGTGCGCTGATGATGGCACCGCTGACCGAGATCGACTGGCGCGCGCCGGATGTCGCCATTCCCTCGTTCCTGACGCTGGCGGCGATCCCGCTCACCTTCTCGATCGCCAACGGCCTCGCCTTCGGGATCACCGCGCACGCGCTCCTCCAGCTGGCACCCGGACGGATCGGGCGCGGCGACCGGCTGCTGCTGGTGCTCGCGGCGCTGTTCGTCGTCCGGTTCGCGTGGCTGGCGAGCTGAACTTGCTGCAACGCGGCACCGCGCGCATGATCGCCGGATGGGCGGCGTAGATGAGCGGTAGCGGCCAGCGCGGCATGGTCACCGCGCCGCATTGGCTGGCGTCGGCGGCAGGGCTCGACGTGCTGCGCGACGGCGGCAGCGCGGTCGAGGCGTGCGTCGCCATCGCCGCCTGCCTGGCGGTGGTCTATCCGCACATGACCGGCATCGGCGGCGACGGCTTCTGGCTGATCGCCGAGCCCGACGGCAGGGTGCATGGCATCGACGCCTGCG
>NZ_CAHJXA010000373.1 GCF_903644135.1 Sphingomonas bacterium
GTGCTGGTGCTGCGGCTGCCCGCGCTGGCCGAGCGAGGCGCGCGCGGAGCGATCGTCGCGAGCGGGGCGGCGGCGTGCCTGCTCGCCGGGCTGGCGATCCAGACCAAATATACGCCGCTGGTGGAGGGTGCGTTCTTCGGCCTCGCGCATCTGGCGTACCTACGCCGTGCTGGGGCGAACTGGCTCGCGACGCTGGCAGCCGTTGGCTTGTGGGCGATGCTGGGCCTGCTGCCGACGCTCGCCGCGATTCTCGCCTTTGCGCGGCTGGGACCAGTGGCTTCTCAGGCGTTCTGGTTCGCCAACTTCACGTCGGTGGCGCTGCGCAGCGGCTATCCCGCCGCCAAGATCGCCGCACGGCTTGCGGGCACCTGGTCGCAGCTGCTGCCGCTGCTCGTCTGCGCCGGCGTCACCTTGCGGCAGCGCCGTTCGGCCGAGACGATGCTCGCGCTCGGCTGGCTGGCGGCGGCCCTGGTCGCCTATGCGATGATCGGTGCGTTCTTCGACCATTATGCGCTGCCGGTGGTCGCGCCGCTGGCGACGCTGGCCGCGCCGACCTTTGCGCGACATCGGCGCGCGATGATCGCGACGCTGGCGATCGGCACGGCGGTGTTCGCGGCCAAGGCGTCGCTGCGCCCGAACGAAGGTCCGGGCATCCGTGCGCTGGCGCGGGTCGTCGCCGCGCACGACCATGGCCGCTGCCCCTATGTCTTCGCCGGCGACTCGATCGTCTACCTGCTCGCTCATGCCTGCGTACCGACCGCCCGCGCCTTTCCCTCGACCCTGGCCTACCAGGCCGATCGCGACGCGAGCGGCGTCGATCCATTGGCGGAGGTGCGGCGCATCCTGGCGAACCGTCCGCCGGTGATCGTCACCCTCGACCGCCCGCTCGGCGCGTGGAACGAGGAGGTGCGGCGCACGGTCGCGGCGGCGCTGGCGCGTGACTATCGCCTCGCCTTCGCCGCGCCGCGCGAAGGCGGGCACGAGCTCGCCTATGTCCGGATCGGCGATTGATGACGCGCTCGTCACTTGACCGGTCGGTTGCCGGGCGCTTCGCTGCACCACTCACGAGGAGGACGCGATGAGCGAGGAGTATGAGGTGCGCGGCCCCCATGAGGAAGCGGTCGAGCATCGGGCCGAGCATCGCGAGCCGCTGGCGCAGCAGATCGCTTTGTTCTCCGCGGTGCTGGCGACGATCGGCGCGGTCGTCAGCCTGCTTGGCGGCCATACCCAGAACGACGCGCTCTATTACAAGAACGAGGCGGTGCTGCTGAAGGCGCGCGCGTCCGACAACTGGAGCTATTACCAGGCGGAGGAGATCAAGCGCCACCTGCTCGAGGCCACCGCGCCGCTGTCGCACGATGCCGGCGCAGCGGCGAAGATCGCGAGCTATGCCGCGCGCAGCCGCATCTTGCAGGCCGACGCACAGGCGCTGGACCACCGCTCCGAGGAGGCGGACGCCGAGTCGCAGCACGCGCTGCACCCGCATGTGAAGCTGTCGGTGGCGATGACCTTCGTCCAGATCGCGATCGCGCTCGCCTCGATCACCGCGCTTACCCGCCGCCGCTGGCTGTTTGCGCTGGCCGGCGCTTCGGCGGCAATCGGCTGCGTGCTGGCGCTGGTCGCCTGGTCGTAGGGCTAGCGCAGCCGGAGCCGGCGGCTTCCCGTCCAGCCGTTGATCGAGTGGCCGTGGTGCGGCGCGCCGAACATGCCGTGATGAGGACCGCGCGCCGCCACCGGCACCGACATGCCGGCGAGGACGATGCTCAACGCTATGCCGCGCGCGATGGCGATCTTCATGTCCGGTCCCCGCGACGCGCCGCCCCCCGGCCGTCGATTGCGCTGTGGAGCATGATCGAGTGCCGCTGGCAAGCGGGTCGCCCGCCGCCTATCGATTCTTGAACACCAGCCATGTCTTAAACCGGCCGCTGGGGTGCGGCGTGCCGTCGAGCCGCTCGGCGCGGATGATGCGGATCGGGGCGAGGATCAACTGGCCCTTCATCTCGTCGAAGCCGCCGCCGGTCGGCACCGCCAGGATGCGCCGGACCACGTCCATGCCGGCGACGACATGGCCGAACGCGGCGTAACCCGCCGCCGCCCCGCGCGCGTCCATGTTCGGCGCAGGTCCAACCAGGATCGAGAAATTGGCCGTCGCCGAGTTCGGGCTCGGCCCGTGCGCCATGCTGATCGTGCCGTCGACATGATGGATGCCGGTATGGTCGGTGCGCTCCATCGCCACCGGGTCGATGCTGCGCGTCGCATCGGTGCCGATGCCGCCCTGGATGAAGCCGAACTGCGCCGCCGCCTGTCGCCGCGCCGAGCGGTAGAAGCGGGTGTCGTCGAGCCGCCCGTCATCGACATAGGTCAGGAAGTTGGCGGTCGTCCCGGGCGCATGGCGAGCGTCGAGCGCCACCACGATCGCGCCGATGGACGTGACCAGCCGCACCCGGACATACCCCGGCAACGGTCGGTCGACCGGCGCGGCCGCACCAAGCAGCAGTGCGGCAAGGATCAGCCCACGCAAACTACTTGACCTGCGCGTCCGCCACCGCCTGCGCGCGCGCCGCCTCCGCGCCGTTGGCGAGGTCGGCCGCGCTCCAGCCGCCGCCCAGG
>NZ_CAHJXA010000374.1 GCF_903644135.1 Sphingomonas bacterium
GCGATCGCCCTGATCGACCTGCACCGCCTGCCGGGCGAGACGCCGCAGGTCGAGACGGCCCTGCAGCCGGGCGAGCTGATCACGTCCGTCGTCCTGCCCGCCAATGGCGTCGCGGCGCTGGCAGTTGCGACGCTAGCGGGGATCGATCCGAGCGTGGCCATTGCAGCGCTGGCGCGGCAGGCGCGGGAGCAGGAGGCGTCGAAGCAGGAGCCCGTCATGGGCAAAGCCCATGACGTCGGACGCGGCTGCTGGCCGCGCCGGCCGCGGGCAAGCCGATCGACCGGCTTCGCGGTCGACATCCACGTTTAGCCTCTGGCTAAACGTGGATAGGTTTGCCCGTCACCGCCATCGCCGCCTCCTTGATCGCCTCCGAATGGGTCGGATGGGCGTGGCAGGTGTAGGCAATGTCCTCGCTGGTCGCGCCGAACTCCATCGCCTGCGCGACCTGCGCGATCATCGTGCCGGCGAGGCTGGTGATGATCCACGCACCGAGCACGCGGTCGGTCTTGGCGTCGGCGATGATCTTGACGAAGCCGTCGGTGTCGCGGTTGGTCTTGGCGCGGCTGTTCGCCGCCATCGGGAACTTGCCGACCTTGATCGAACCGCCCTGCTTCTCGGCATGGGCGCGCGCCGCCTCCTCGGTCAGGCCGACGCCGGCGATCTCGGGCAGGGTATAGACCACGCTTGGGATGACGTCGTGATTGACGATGCCGGTATGGCCGGCGATGTTCTCGGCCACCGCGACGCCCTCGTCCTCGGCCTTGTGCGCCAGCATCAGTCCGGGGATCACGTCGCCGATCGCCCAGACACCGTCGACCGACGTGCGGAAATTGTGACCGGTCGCGATCTGGCCGCGTCCGTTGAGCTCAAGGCCGATCGCCTCCAGGTTCAGCCCGTCGATGTTCGGCCGCCGCCCGGTCGCCACCAGCACCGCGTCGGCGGTGATCGTCTCGCCCTCACCACCCGCTACGGGCTCGACCGCGACGCTGGCGATGTCGCCATCGACGGTGACGCCGGTCACCTTGGCCGAGGTGCGGATGTCAAAACCCTGCTTCTTGAACAGCTTGGCGCTCTCCTTGCGGACCTCGCCGTCGAAACCGGGCAGGATCTGGTCGCCATACTCGACCACCGTCACTCGCGCGCCGAGCCGCCGCCAGACGCTGCCCAGCTCCAGCCCGATCACGCCGCCGCCGATCACCACCAGATGCTCGGGCACCTTGGGCAGTGCCAGCGCGCCGGTGGAGTCGACCACCACCCGCTGGTCGACCTCGACGCCCGGTAGCGGCGTGACCGACGATCCGGTGGCGATGACGATGTCGCGAGCAGTCATGGTCTGCTCGCCGACCGTGACGCTGTGGGCGTCCGTGAAGGCGGCGCGGCCCTTGAGCCATGTCACCTTGTTCTTCTTGAACAGGAACTCGATGCCGCCAGTCAGCTCGGTGACCGCCTTCGCCTTTTCCGCGTGCATCTGGTCGAGGTTCAGCGTCGCGCCTTGGATGTCGATACCAAACTTGGCGAGATGGCCGCCGGTCGCCTCCTCGAACAGCTCGGAGGCGTGGAGCAGCGCCTTGGAGGGGATGCAGCCGACGTTGAGGCAGGTGCCGCCCAGCGTCTCGCGGCTCTCGGCGCAAGCGGTCCTGAGGCCAAGCTGCGCCGCCCGGATCGCAGCGACATAGCCGCCGGGGCCAGCGCCGATCACGAGGACGTCATAGTCGTAGCTGTTGTCGGCCATCGGAAAGCTCCTCCCCGGTGAAGGCCGAGGTCCAGTTGGGTGACATATGGGAAGTGCGTGGCGCATCGTCACCGCCGCCTTCCCAACTGGGCCCCGGTCTTCGCGGGGTGGTCGGTAGTGAGGGTCTACAGATCGATTAGGATACGCGTCGGGTCCTCGATCGCGTTCTTTAGCGCCACTAGGAACGTCACCGCCTCGCGCCCGTCGATCAGGCGGTGGTCGTAGCTGAGCGCCAGGTACATCATCGGCCGCGCGACGATCTGGCCGTTCAGCACCACCGGCCGCTCGTCGATGCGATGCAGGCCGAGCACCGCCGACTGGGGCGGGTTGATGATCGGGGTCGACATCAGGCTGCCGAAGACGCCGCCATTGGAGATGGTGAAGGTGCCGCCCTTCATCTCATCCATCTTGAGCGTACCGTCCTTCGCCCGCTTGCCGAAATCGCCGATCGTCTTCTCGATGCCCGCCACCGACAGCGCCTGCGCGTCGCGGATCACCGGCACGACCAGGCCGCCCGGGGACGACACCGCCACCGAAACGTCGGCATAGTCATGGTAGACGATGTCGTCGCCGTCGATGCTGGCATTGACGCTGGGCACGTCCTTCAGCGCCATGCACGCGGCCTTCACGAAGAAGCCCATGAAGCCCAGCCGGACGCCGTGCTTCTTCTCGAACAGGTCCTTGTACTTGGCGCGTGCCTCGATCACCGCGGTCATGTCGACGTCGTTGAACGTCGTCAGCATGGCGGCGGTGTTCTGCGCCTCCTTCAGGCGCTTGGCGATGGTCTGGCGCAGGCGGGTCATCCGCACCCGCTCCTCGCCGCGACCGCCCGAGGGCGCGGCGGCCGGCTGCGGTGCGGGGGAGGGG
>NZ_CAHJXA010000375.1 GCF_903644135.1 Sphingomonas bacterium
ACCATCTCCGTCGCTAAGTGCGTGCTTCATAATGCCTATTTTGTATCACGGCGGTTGCGGGGACCCGCTTCCATCTTAACTTGCGGTCCGAGCTGACAACGCGCTCTGTCGCTTTCTTCAATAGGCTGCCCTCCACTGCCCTGGTCCACAAGCTATTTGCAACCCTCGCTTAAACGTCTGAAACGGGACGCTAACGTAACAGCGGAGCGGTTGGTCCGATCTAATCTGAACCGGTTCGTCAACGGAGGGTACGTTCCAACGAGATTGCCAGTTTTGGCCTCTGGCCGGGCGACCCATTCGCTACATCTGAGAGGCCAGCGTGCCGGCTCGCCGGGGGCCCTCGATGAGCTGCTCGATCAGTTCGGGCGTCCATTGCACATATTCAACCGTCGCTCCGTCGGGGTGGCGCGCGTACATCATGCGGCCGGTCGGCACCGGCGCTATGTCGCGGATGATCTCCGCACCCGCCGCGACCAGCGTCGCTCGCGTCTCGTCGATGTCGGTCACGATCCAGGGGCCGAGACTGCCGCGGATCGGCGCCAGCGCCTCGTCCGTGCCGCCGACGACTAGGATATCGCCGATCCCGATCAGGTCCCACGGGTCGAATCGGAAGCGCAGGTGCGGCTCGCCCGCGTGCAGCGGACGCAGCACGCGAAGCGTCGCCTCCGCATCGTTGGTGAAGATGCGGGTATACGTCTTGAGGATCATGGCAGGTCTCCGGCAGGAAGCGAGGCGGCGAAGGCGGCAATCTCGCGATTGAACCGGGAAGCATCCTCGATGAAGGGCGCGTGCCCGGCGTTCGGATAGATGGAAAAGCGCGCCGAGCGGTTGATCGCGAGCATCCGCCGCGACATCGCAACAACGACCAGGGCGTCGCGTGCACCATGGCTGAGCAGCATGCGTGGCACGGCGGCGAAGGCGCGGTCGAGGCCGTCGGTCGTGATCCCGGTCACGCCCTGCTGCACCGCCCTCGGCACCATCCCGTTATACGCCAGCATCCGCGCGAATGGCGTCGCTGCGGACGGCAAGATCCGGCGATGCCAGGCGGTTGCCCAGTTCGGCGGAAACCAACGAGAGCAGGCCGGGCGCGAAGCTGGTCACCGCATCGACCAGATTGATCCTCGCCATCAACCCGGCACCGTGGCGCTTGAGATAATGCCCGGCGATCAGACCGCCCATCGACCAGGCGACGACCAGCGGGCGCCGCAGGCCGGTCTTCTCGATCACGGCGTGAAGATCGTCTCCCCATGCCGCGCCATCGGCGTAGTTCGCGGGCGTTATCGGCTTGTCGGAGTCGCCATGCCCGCGCAGGTCATGGGTCACGATGGTGAAGCGGCCGATCATCACGGGGGTCAGCTGTTCGTTGCAAGACAGCCGGCTCTGCCCCAAGCCGTGCACGAACAGGATTTCCGGGCGGACGGGATCGCCATAGCGCATCGCGGAGAGGGTCAGGCCGTCGGGGGTTCTGACCCGGGTCGCGACGCCCGCCGCGATGGCAGTCCGCGGGATCACGGCTCGCGCAGGACCCGACACACCGAAGAGCCCGGCGGCGGCAAGGGCACCGGGCGCGTCCCGCCGCGTCGCAATCATCTCCGCTTTCCCTTATCCATAGCAATCGCTAAAGAACTCCGCAGCCGCGTGGTCAAGGACTTATTTAGTGAACGATACAGACGCAGGACAGAGACGCCAAGGAGGTCGCCCGCGCGGCTTTGATCGTGACGCCGCGATCGCGACCGCGATGGAGCTGTTTTGGCGGCACGGCTACGAGGGCGTGTCGATCAGCGACCTGACCCACGCCATCGGCGTCGCTCCGCCAAGCCTCTATGCGGCCTTCGGCAGCAAGGCACGCTTGTACCACGAGGCGCTCGACCGCTACGCGGTTGGCGCGCTCGACCTGTCGGTGCTCGATGAAGCGAGCGACCTGCGCGACGGCGTTGCCGCGATGCTCGCCGCCGCCATCGGTTCGGTCCACGCTAAGGGGCAGGCCTGCATGATCTCCACGGGCATGCTTGCCTGCGACCCCGCGCACGATGCGCTCGCCCGCGATCTCGCCGATCGGCGGCGAACGTTCGAACACAATCTGCAAGAGAAGCTCGCACGCTGGCTTCCGGCGGCGGAGGCGGCGTCGCTGGCCCGCTACATCGTCGCCGTGATGCAGGGCATCTCGGTCCATGCCAGCGACGGCGCCACGCTCCCGGAACTGGAGAGCATCGCGGACCATGCGAAGGCAGCGCTGCCAAAACACTGACCTACGCCCTTCGCGAGCGTCACTGGTCGAGCTGGAACTGGCGGCGGAGATTGCCGATGAACGTCCGGTCGTCCTCTCGGCCTTGCGCTTGCCGAGCAGCGCCTTGGCATCCTCGCCGGCGATGTAGCGGAGCTGGTCCGTGCCGTCGATCGCCGCCTGGAAGATGACCTCCGCGACGACGCTCGGCGCGGAGCCGGCGCCGCCGGCGGCGAAACCGGCAAAGAGTTTCTGGACGATTGGCTGATAGTCGGCGATCTCGCCCTCGTTGTTGAAGTCGAACGAGCGGTCGCCGAAGTCGGTGTCGATCATGCTGGGTTCGACGATCTTCATGCCGACGCC
>NZ_CAHJXA010000376.1 GCF_903644135.1 Sphingomonas bacterium
AGGCCCGCCCAGCGCGACCTCACCACCGGCGCGATCGCGCCGACGCTGCTCGCCTTCGCGCTGCCGACGCTCGGCTCCAACATCCTCCAGTCGCTCAACGGCTCGATCAACGCGATCTGGGTCGGGCGCTTCCTGGGCGAGAGCGCGCTGGCGGCGACCAGCAACGCCAACATGATCATGTTCCTGATCTTCGGCGGCGTGTTCGGCTTCGGCATGGCGGCGACGATCCTGATCGGCCAGAGCTGGGGACGGCGCGATGCGGAGGCGGCGCGGCGCGCGTTCGGCTCGGCGATCGGGCTGGTCGGCCTGGCGGCGATCGTGTTCGGCGCGCTTGGCTGGATCTTCACGCCTGACATCCTGCGCGTCCTGGCGACGCCGGGCGATGCGATGGCGGAGGCGCAGACCTATCTGCGCGTCATCTTCCTGGGCCTGCCCGCATCGATGCTGCTGGTCCTGATGTTCATGGGGCTGCGCGGCATCGGCGATTCGCTGACGCCGTTATGGTTCATGGGGCTGGCGGTGCTGATCGACGGCGGCCTCAACCCCGTCCTGATCCGCGGCCTCGGCCCGGCTCCGCGCATGGGTATCGCCGGCTCGGCGACGGCGACGCTGACCGCCAATGTCGTCGCGGTGTGCGGGCTGGCGGCTTACATCCATCTGCGCGGCCTGCCGCTGCGGCTCAAGGGCGCGGAGCTGCGCTACCTGCTGCCGCAGCCGGCGCTGGTCCGCGCCATCGTCGGCAAGGGGCTGCCGATCGGCGCGCAGATGCTGGTGATCTCGGTGGCGGGGCTGGGCATGGTCGGGCTGGTCAACCGCAACGGCGTCGAGACCACCGCCGCCTATGGCGTCACCCAGCAGCTCTGGGCCTATGTGCAGATGCCGGCGATGGCGATCGGCGCGGCGGTCAGCGCCATGGCGGCGCAGAATATCGGTGCCGGGCGATGGGACCGCGTCGGCCAGGTGACCCGCGTCGGCCTGTTCTACAATATCGTCCTCACCGGCACGATCGTGGCCCTGCTGCTGGCGTTCAGCCATCCGGTGCTGAGCCTGTTCGTCGGCGCGGATAGCCCGGCGCTGCCGATCGCGCGGCACATCAACCTGCTCGCCACCTGGGGCTTTGTCCTGTTCGGGGCCACCATGGTGCTGTTCGGCGTCGTGCGCGCGAACGGCGCGGTGTGGGGGCCGCTGATCATCCTGACCATCGCCATGTTCCCGGTCCGGCTGGGTATCGCGCTGACGATGCGGCCGGTGATCGGCGTCGACGCGCTATGGTGGAGCTTCCCGATCGGGTCGGCGACGACGATCACGCTGGCCACGCTCTATTACCGGTACGTCGATTGGCGGCGCGGCAGGATGGTCGTGCCGCCCGCGTCGGAGGACGGCGAGCGCAGCCACGCTGATCCAGAGCCGGCCGGCACCATGCAGGCGGTCGCCTAGCGCGCTTGCGGGCGGGCTGCCGATCCGCCACATCGCCGACCATGTCCTATCCCGCGATCCGCCTGCGCCGCACCCGCGCGAGCGCCTGGAGCCGCCGCCTCCATGCCGAGACGGTGCTCACCCCCGCCGACCTGATCTGGCCGCTGTTCGTCTGCGAAGGCGACGGGGTGGAGGAGCCGATCGCCAGCCTGCCGGGCGTATCGCGCTGGTCGGTCGACGGCATCGTCGCGCGCGGGCGGGAGGCGCGCGACCTGGGCATCCCGTGCGTCGCACTGTTCCCCAACACGCCGCCGGCGCTGAAGACGGAGGATGGGCGCGAGGCGCTCAATCCCGACAACCTGATGTGCCGCGCGACCGCCGCGCTGAAGGCGGCGGTGCCCGAGATCGGCGTGCTGACCGACGTCGCGCTCGATCCCTATACCAGCCACGGCCATGACGGGCTGGTCGACGCCGCCGGCTATGTCGTCAACGACGCCACCGCCGACCTGCTGATCGCCCAGGCGCTGAACCAGGCCGCGGCCGGCGCGGACATCATCGCGCCGAGCGACATGATGGACGGCCGCGTCGGCCTGATCCGCGCCGCTCTGGAGGGAGCGGGGCACCACAATGTCCAGATCATGAGCTACGCCGCCAAGTACGCCAGCGCCTTTTACGGCCCGTTCCGCGATGCGGTCGGCAGCCGTGGGCTGCTCAAGGGCGACAAGAAGACCTACCAGATGGACCACGCCAACACCGACGAGGCGCTGCGCGAGGTCGCTCTCGATCTGGCAGAGGGCGCGGACACGGTGATGGTCAAGCCGGGGCTGCCCTATCTCGACATCGTCCGCCGGGTGAAGGAGCGCTTCGACGTGCCGGTGTTCGCCTATCAGGTGTCGGGCGAGTATGCGATGATAGAGGCGGCAGCCGTGGCCGGTGCAGGCGACCGCGACGCGCTGGTGCTGGAGACGATGATGGCGTTCAAGCGGGCCGGCTGCTCGGGGGTGCTGACCTATTATGCGGCGCACGCGGCGCGGCTGCTCGCCGGCTGAGCCGCGGATCAGCTACCCGGCAGCGCCGCCTGCATCACGGCGACCGCCTGCGCCTCGCGGTCGGTTTCCGCCGTCGCCCGGTCGCGCAGGGCGTCGAGCGCCGGGTAGGTCGGCAACAGCTT
>NZ_CAHJXA010000377.1 GCF_903644135.1 Sphingomonas bacterium
CTAGCGGAGAGGACTATCGTCACGGCGAGCTGGTCGCGCGCGGCACGCGCGGCGTGTGGGGCGAGCCGCTGCTGCCCGGCAAATACGCGTTCAACACCTATGCCGGCAAGATCGTGATCGTGCCGACGACCAACTTCATCCTCAAATGGGACCAGGACACGACCGGGCAGCACAAGCTGGACGAGAACCTGTCCGAAGTATCGCTCATCACCCGCGACGCGTTCGAGCCGACGCTGCCGCTGTCGGTCGTCGTCCACATCGACTACCGCAAGGCCCCGCTCGTCATCCAGCGGTTCGGCGACATCCGCAAGCTGGTCGAGCAGACGCTGGACCCGATGGTGTCGGCGTATTTCAAGAACGTCGCGCAGAAGAAGACGCTGATCGAGCTGCTGCAGGAGCGGTCGGACCTGCAGGAGCAGGCGGGCGACGAGATGCGCGCCAAGTTCGGCGCGTACAATCTGGAGATGCAGGAAGTGCTGATCGGCACGCCGCGCGCGGCGGCGGGCAACGACCAGATCGAGCAGGTGCTCAACCAGCTGCGCCAGCGCCAGATCGCCGAGGAGCGCGTCGCGACGTTCGAGAAGCAGAAGGTCGCCGCCGAGGGTGAGAAGTCCCTGCGCGAGGCCGAGGCGCGCGCGCACGGCCAGACCGCGATCACTGAGTCCGAGCTCCAGATCCAGGTGCAGGAGAACCAGGGCAAGGCGTCGCTGCGCCGCGCGGGGCAGGAGGCGGAGCAGACCCGCACGCTCGCGCGCGCCGAGGCCGACCGCACCCGCATCACCGGCGAGGGCGAGGCGGCCAAGGTGGTGGCGCTGGCGGGCGCGGAGGCGGAGCGGATCACCCGCACCGGCCTCGCCACCGCCGAGACGATCGAGAAGCAGGCGGCGGCGAGCGGCGGCGCGCAGTTTCAGCTGACTCGGCAGGTGGTCGAGCGGCTGGCCGAGGCGCTGGAGAAATCGGGCGTCGATATCGTGCCGCGCGTGCAGATCAACTCGGGCGGTGCCGGCGACGGGCAAGGCGGCGCGGGCCCGCTCCAGGCGCTGATCGGCATGATGCTGTCCGAAAAGGGCCAGGCGATGCTCGCTGCGCCGGCCAACGACGCGCGGTCCGGAGAGCGGGACGTGGCGGCGGAGTGACCTGACCTCCGCCACCCCCTTCCGTTCACCCTGAGCCTGTCGAAGGGCTGTCCTTCTTTCCTCCACCGCTGGGAAGAAAGACGGTGCTTCGACAAGCTCAGCACGAACGGTTTTGGGTGAGGCCTTCGCCGGCACCAGCGTGAACGATCGATTACGGGATATGCGTGCACTCCCGAACCGGCCCGCGTGAACAAACGGCCACCCCGCCCGTTGGGCCGCCGAACCCTTCATTCAGGAGACCATCATGGCGAAGACGAAGACCGTCGACGCGGCCCAGCCGCAGTACAAGGTCGAGCCGCGCGAGATCCAGCCGTTCGGCACGCTCAAGTCGCTGCCGCTCGCGCTGGAGGACAACGCCCGCAAGCAGAGCATCGACGTGCTGAACCAGGTGCTGGCCGACACGATCATGCTGCGCGACATGTACAAGAAGCACCATTGGCAGATGTCGGGCGCGACCTTCTACCAGCTCCACCTGCTGCTCGACGCGCATTACGAGGAGCAGGCCAAGCTGGTCGACCTGATCGCGGAGCGGATCATGGCGCTGGGCGGGATCAGCATCGCGACCCCGCACGACGTCGCCGAGACGACCCGGATCGCGCGCCCGCCCAAGGGCCGCGAGGACGTGCCGACGCAGCTGTCGCGCCTGCTGGAGGCGCACGAGATCGTGCTGCGCCAGAGCCACGAGGGCGCGGACCTCGCCGACGACGCGGGCGACGACGGCACCAACGACCTGCTGGTGAGCAACATCATCCGCACCAACGAGCCGCAGGTGTGGTTCCTGGCCGAGCACCTGACCGAGACGCCGCTGGTCCGCGAGGACAAGTGACGCCGGCCGGAACGGCTGTCGGGCGGGAAGGGCGGACCGGCGGCTCCGTCCCTTCCCCCGGCGTCATGATCCGCGGCGGCTCTCGGGCGTCGGACCAGGATGCGGTTCGCCCCGTTGGCCAAGGACGCTCGTCAAGGGACTGAAGGAGGAGATGATGCGCGCGAACACCAGGAACACGAATATGGTCGCCGAGAAACCCTGAGCCACGGCGACCGCCTTCAGGATGCCATGTGGGGAGACATCGCCGTAGCCGATGGTGAACTGCGTCATGGCGCTCAGATAGAAGCCCTGTTTCGGGGCGGACCCTAGGGGAGACATCAGGCCGGGATTGAGAGCGTAGACCAGGCCGAAGATGGTCATGATCTCGGCGAAGTTGATCCCGGCCAGGACGATCATGCGCGTCGACGACGCGACCTTGTGGTCCGCACGGCCGCTCAGCGCGTCGAATATCGTCGCGCCTAGCACGACCTGCAGGATCTCGAACAGCCGCCAGACCGCTATGATCTGGACGATGCCACGGGCACCCGGCGGCACCGCACCTAATAGTGTGGCCGTGACAGCGATCGCCTCGACGGCCAGCCAGCCGGATATGTACAGGTCGATCGCGAAAGCGCGTCGTCTCGCG
>NZ_CAHJXA010000378.1 GCF_903644135.1 Sphingomonas bacterium
GAGGCGCTGGTGGTGACCACCGACGTGCCGCATCTGTCGGTGCTGCCCGCCGGTACCCGCAGCACCAGCGACACCGAATTGCTGGCAAGCGCGCGCACCCGCGCCGTCGTCGCCCGCCTGCTCGCCGCCAATCCGCGCCGCGTCGTGCTGTTCGACTCGCCGCCCGCGCTTGCCGCGTCGCCCGCCTCGGTGCTGGCGATGATGGTCGGGCAGGTGATGATGGTCGTGCGCGCCGATCGTACCCCCGAAAGCGAGCTGTCGGCCGCCGTCGGCCTGCTGGATGCGTGCGAGCACATCGCGCTGGTCCTCAACGCCGTGTCGTTCGTCCCCGGAGCCGCGCGCTTCGGCAGCTATTACGGTCAGGAGGACCGGCCATGATCCGCTATCCCGCTGCGCTGGCGATCGCCGCGTGCGCCGCCGCCCCGGCCGCCGCCCAGCAGAGCCGCCAGGTCACGATCGCCCCCTATATCGAGGCGAGCCAGACGCTCGACGCCGACCTGAACGGCGGCGACGTGCTCACCTATACCAGCGTCGCCGCCGGCATCGACGCCGGCATCGCCACCCAGCACACCAACGGCCAGGCCAGCGTCCGCTACGAGCGGCGGATCGGCGAGGGCAAATACCATGACGATTCCGACGTCGTCACCGGCCTGGTGCGCGCCTCGACGCGGCTGACCTCCGGCCTTGGCGTCGATGTCGGCGGTCTCGCCACCCGCACCCGGGAGGACATCCGCGGGGCCGCGCCCGGGCTGTTGTTCGGCAACGACGCCAATACCACGCAGCTCTACTCCGTCTATGGCGGCCCGACGCTGTCCACCCATGCCGGCGACGTGGCGATCGCCGCCGCCTACCGCATCGGCTACACCAAGGTGCGCGCTCCCGGCGCTACCGGTGCGGAGGGGCTGGGCCGGCTAGACTATTTCGACCATGATCTCGGCCAGTCCGCCGCCGCGAGCGTCGGCACGACCGCGGGCACGGTGTTGCCGATCGGTGTAACATTGTCGGGCGGCTGGAACCGCGATGACGCCAGCCAGCTCAAGCAGCGCTTCGACGACGTCTATGGCCAGGCCGGCGTGCTGGTGCCGGTGCTGCCGACGGTCGCGCTCGCCGGCGACGTCGGTTACGAGAAGCTGACCGTCAGCCAGAAGGACGCGGTGCTGACCGCCGCCGGCACGCCCGCGCTCGACGCCAATGGCCGCTACATCACCGACGATGCCTCGCCGCGGCGCGTCGCGTATCGCACCGACGGTGTCTATTGGGACGCGGGCGTGGTGTGGCATCCCAACCATCGCACCGCGCTCAACGCCTATGTCGGCCACCGCTACGACTCGATGCGCTACACTGGCAGCCTGACCTATCAGGCGTCGAAGAGCACCGGGCTGGCGGTCCAGGTCTATGACGATGTCGAGACCTTCGGCCACCAGTTGCAGGACGGCCTCGCCGCGTTGCCGACCAGCTTCATCGCCGCGCGCGACGCCTTCAGCCAGCAGCACAACGGCTGTGTCTTCACCTCCAGCGGCTCGACGCCGGGCGGCTGCCTCGACAGCGTGTTCCAGTCGATCACCACCGCCAGCTACCGCGCGCGCGGCGTCGACGGCGTCGTCAGCGTCAACCGCGGCCTGTCCACCTATGGCTTAGGCGCAGGCTATGAGAACCGCGAGCTGTACGCGCCCAACGTGCCGCTGGGCGCGCTGGTTTATGGCCAGCATGACCAGAGCGCCTATGGCCAGTTTTTCTATGGCCGCCAGCTGTCGCGCGTGTCGGGCATCCAGGCGAACCTGTTCGTCAACTGGTACGACTCGGGCACCAGTGACGTCGATGTCTGGTCCTATGGCGCGACCGCCAGCTACTATCATAATTTCGGGCGGCTGGGCACGACGGCGACGCTCGGCATCTATGACTTCAAGCAGGCCGATGTCCGCAGCCAGGTGTCGGCGCAGGCGCAGGTCGCGGCCCGCTACACCTTCTGACAATATTTCCCGGCTAGGGAGGGCATATGTACGACGAACATTTCGCGCTGACCGGACGCCCGTTCCAGCTCACCCCCGATCCCGCCTTCTGGTACGAGACGGCGACGCACCGCCGCGCCATGGCCTATCTGGGCTATGGTTTGGCGCAGGGGGAGGGGTTCATCGTCATCACCGGCGACATCGGCGCGGGCAAGACGACGCTGGTCGGCCACCTGCTCGACACGCTCGACCGTGAGGCGCTGAACCCGATCAAGCTGGTGTCGACCGCGATCGAGGCGAGCGACCTGCTGCGCATCGTCGCCACCGACCTTGGCGTGAACCCCGCCGGCTTAGAAAAGGCGCAGCTGCTGACCGCGATCGAGCGCGGCCTGCACGCGGTCGCGCGCACCGGCCGGCGGACGCTGCTGATCGTTGACGAGGCGCAAGCGCTTGGCGTCGGCGCGCTGGAAGAGCTGCGGATGCTGTCCAACTTTCAGGCGGGCGGTCATGCGCTGTTGCAGATCGTCCTGCTCGGCCAGCCCGAGTTCCGCGCCGCGCTGCACGGGTCGGAGCGGCTGGAGCAGCTGCGCCAGCGGGTGATCGCGATCCCCCATCTGGAGCCGATGGCGGCC
>NZ_CAHJXA010000379.1 GCF_903644135.1 Sphingomonas bacterium
GCCGCTGGATCGTCTGGCCGGTCAGCTTCTCGATGTTGGCGATGTTCTCGGCGTCCTCGGGGCCCACCATCGTGTAGGCGACGCCGGTCGCGCCCGCCCGCCCGGTGCGGCCGATGCGGTGAACATAGTCGTCGGGATGCCATGGCGCGTCGAAGTTGAAGACGTGGCTGACGCCCTTGATGTCCAGCCCGCGCGCGGCGACGTCGCTGGCGACCAGGATGTTGATCGTGCCGGCCTTGAACAGGTCGAGCTCGGCGATCCGCTGCGGCTGTTCCATGTCGCCATGGATCTCGCCCGACTTGAAGCCGTGCTGGCGCAGCGACTTGTTGAGTTCGCGCACCGTCGTCTTGCGGTTGCAGAAGATGATCGCATTGGTCACCTCCTCCTGGCCGAGCAGCGCGCGCAGCCGGTCGCGTTTCGCGGGCATCCCACCCGCCACCGGAACCAGCCATTGCGCGATGTTGAGGTTGGTCGAGGCGGGACGCGACACCTCGATTGTCTTGGGGTTGTCGAGGAACTTGTCGGCCAGCTTCTTGATCGGCGGCGGCATCGTCGCCGAGAAGAGCAAGGTCTGGCGCTGCTTGGGCAGCTTGGTGCAGATCTCCTCGATGTCGGGGATGAACCCCATGTCGAGCATCCGGTCGGCCTCGTCGATCACCAGCAGGTTGCAGCCGGTAAGCAGGATCTTGCCGCGCCCGAACAGGTCCATCAGCCGGCCCGGCGTCGCGATCAGCACGTCGACGCCGTCCGACAGCGCCTTGACCTGGTCACCCATCTGCACGCCGCCGATCAGCAGCGCCATCTTGAGGTCGTGCTCCTTGCCGTATTTCTCGAAATTCTCGGCGACCTGCGCGGCCAGCTCACGGGTCGGCTCCAGGATCAGACTGCGCGGCATCAGCGCGCGGCGGCGGCCGTGCGCCAGGATGTCGATCATCGGCAGCACGAAGCTCGCGGTCTTGCCGGTGCCGGTCTGGGCGATGCCGATGATGTCGCGCATCATCAGCACCGACGGGATCGCGCTCGCCTGGATCGGCGTCGGCTCGCTATAGCCGGCGTCGTTCACCGCCTTCAGGAGTTCGGGAGAAAGGCCGAGGTCGGCGAAGTTCATGCGGTCGTCCGAAAAGGGGCAGGACGGGTCGTCCTCGCGCGGAACGGTGCAGCGCGGTCGACCGCCATAGCGCGCCTTGCGGATCGCCCGCGAAAAGTCAAGAAATCAGCGCTTGGGCAGGGCCGCCTTCAGCGTCTTGAAGGTATCGATCTCGCACAAGGCCCCCGAACGCGCGCGAATCGAGTCGCGGGCTGCGCAGATCTGCCCGTCCGCCGCCGGCTTGAGGTAGAAGCCGGAGTAGAAGTCGAGCGGCTCGCAGCTGTTGTCGAGCTTGGCGCGCACCCGCCGGTTACCCACCAGCACCAAGTCGACGACGCCCGGCCCCGACACCAGCGCGCCGGCCAAGTCACTGGCGGCGATGCATTTGGGGCCGCGCTTTTCCTTCCACGTCACCTGCGGCGGCGGTGGCCCCAGCCGCGGCACGCGCACGATGATCCGCTCGTGGAAGGTCATGGTCGCGATCTGGCCGCCGCCATCGGGCGCATCGATGCCGACCTCCCCCGCAAGCAGCACGGGAGCGACGAGCGCGAGCAGCGTGGCGGGGATCAGCGGGTGACGCATGGTTGGCGGCGTGGCTGTAGGCCGGATCGTTGAACGGGTGATGAACTTGGCCTAGGCGCGCCCAGCATGACCCTTGGCATGACCCTTGGCATGACCCCTGGCATGACCCCGGCCCAGCATCGCCTGCTCGACACGCTGACGCCGCTGTTGCCGGCCGCCGCCATCGTCACCGACCGCGCCGCGATCGCGCCGTGGGAGACCGACTGGCGGCAGCGCTATCATGGATCGTCGCCGGTGCTGCTCCAGCCTGGCTCGACCGCGGAGGTGGCGACGATCGTGCGCGCCGCCGGCGAGCATGGCGTCGCCCTGGTCCCGCAGGGGGGCAACAGCTCGATGGTCGGCGGCGCGACTCCGCCCGCCGACGGCTCGGCGCTGATCGTGTCGACGCGGCGCATGAACCGGCTGCGCTCGGTCAACGCCGAGGCCGGCCTGGCGGTGGCGGAAGCGGGGATGATCCTTCAGACGTTCAACGATGCCGCGCTGGCGGTCGGCCGGCGTTTCCCGCTGACGCTTGGCGCGCGCGGCACCGCCACGATCGGCGGCCTCGTCTCGACCAACGCCGGCGGCACCCAGGTGCTGCGCTTCGGCACCATGCGCGGGCTGGTAGCGGGGGTCGAGGCGGTGCTGCCCGACGGCAGCGTCCATGACGGCCTCGCCGCGCTGAAGAAGGACAATCGCGGCTATGATCTCGGCCAGCTGCTGATCGGGGCGGAGGGGACGCTGGGCATCGTCACCGCCGCGACGCTGCGGCTGGTGCCGGCGGTGGCGGCGCGGGCGGTGGCGTGGCTGGGCGTCGTACCCGGAGCAGCTTGCGGAACTCCGCAACATCGCGGAGTTCGCTGGCATGTTGTGCATCGACAAGTGGACGGGCAACACCAACGGCCGGCAGGCAGTGTTCGCTCGCA
>NZ_CAHJXA010000380.1 GCF_903644135.1 Sphingomonas bacterium
GCCGCAGCCCAGCCCCGCGGTCATGGTGACGACGACGGAGGCGATCATCGCCCAGGGGCTGGGATGGACCGCCGCGACGATGATCGCCGCCGTCACCCCGGCGACCGCGCCGACACTGTCGGCGACCGCCAGCGCGCCGAACCGGAGCCCGCGCACCAGCAGCGCGAACTGCAGCGTCGCCAGCCCCGACAGGACGATGGTCCCGGCCAGCACCAGGGTCGGCGCGATCACCTCGCGCGTGCCGTAGAAGACGGCAATCAGGGGTGCCGACGCCGCGAATGCCGCCGCCAGCGCCACCGACAGGCCGAGGTTGATGGCGAACAGCGTCGTCGCCTGCGCCGGCGTCACCTCGCGCACCGACTCCACCGCCTGTGCGAGGCCGAGGTCCTGGAACAGCATGACGATCCCGGCGAGCGGCATCACCATCGCGAAGATGCCGAAATCATGCGGCGAGAGCAGCCGCGCCAGCACGATCGTCGATACCAGCTGGGTCGCGAACTTCACTCCCTGCGCCATCGCCAGCACGATCGCGCCGTTCATCGCCCGGCCGCCGAGCGCGCCACCCTCGAGATCCGACGGTCTGCCGTCCACCGCGTCCGTCACCTCGCCCCCCTTGGCGGCGCGCGGCCGCGGCACGATCCTAGGAGTCGCGGCAGCGATGCGCCACGGCTTTCCCGGCGCGGCGCGCGGGGTGCCGCTTCCGCTTGTCGTCGCGGCGTGCGACCAACTGCGGCGATGACCGATCGCCCGCTCACCATCCTTGCGCCGACGCGTTATCCGTGGCGGTTCAACGGCCCGCGCGCGTCGCGGCATCGCGTGTGCAACCGCTCGTTCGTGCCGCTCGGCCGCCTCGATCCGCGGATCGAGGGCGTGACGATCGCCAACCCCTGGCCGCCGCGCCGCTTCGACCTCGTCCACGCCTTCAACCGTATCCCGATCGGGACGACGCCCTATGTGATCGGCTTCGAATCGCACCTGCCGCGCGCCTATGGGCTGGAGGACACGGGCTATTTCCACCGGTTGCAGCGCTCGCTTGCTAGCGAGCGCTGTCGCGGCATCGTCGCAATCTCCGACCACGCGCTCGCCATCTTCCGAGCGACGCATCGCGGCTCGCCGCTGGCGGCGACGCTGGAGGCCAAGCTCTGCCGCCGCTATCCCAATTTGCCGGTGGCAGCCGCCATGCCCGAGCGGCATCGCCAGGGTGACGCGATCGAGGTGGCGTTCGTCGGCAACCATTTCGCGCGCAAGGGCGGCTGCGTCGCGGTGCGCCTGGCAGAGATCGCTGCGGAGCGCGGGCTGGCGCTGCGGCTGACGATCGCCTCGTCGCTGCAGATGGGCGGCGGCATCTGGACCGACCCGCGCCGCGCCGGCTATTTCGACGGCTGGCGGCGGCGGCTCGACCATCCGGGCATCACCGTCGTCGGCCCTCTGCCCAACGCGCAGGTCGGGGCGCTGTTCGCCCGCTCCGACGTGGCGTTGCTCGCCAGCTTCGGCGACACGTTCGGCTATGGCGCGATCGAGGCGATGGCGGCCGGCTGCCCGGTGGTGGCGACACGGCAGGGCGCGTTCCCGGAGTTCATCGCCGATGGCGTCGACGGCGTGCTGCTCGACCTGCCGACAAACGGCTTTGGCGAATGGGTCGGCTCCAGCGCCCCCGACCGCGACACGCCGGCGTTCGAGCGGCTGTTCACCGACGAGGTCGAGCGGCTGGCGGAGGAGAGCTTCGCCGCGATCGCGGGACTCGGCGGGGCCGCGCTTACCGCCATGCGCGGCCGTGCCTTCGCGACCGCGCGCCGCATGTTCGATGCCGCCGACGCCAACCGCTTCTGGGACGATTACTATGCCGCGGCGGTGCGCCCCGCCTCGCCGCGCCACTGCGGCGGACGACGGACCGCCGGCATCGGCTCCAGCCGCCGTGCCATCACATAGACCAGCACCAGCAACAGCCAGCCGAGACTGAACGGTTCGAGCATGTCGACCTCCAGCAAGGTGCGCGACAGCAGGAACGCAACCAGCGCCAGCATCAGCGCCGCCGGCGCGTCGGGCTGCCGATCGTAGCGCTGCACGCTCGCCGCCGCGATCGCGAGGAGCGTGAGGCCGACGGCGGCAAGGCCGATCACGCCAAGCTCCACCTCGGTCTCGACATAGAGGTTGTGGAAGTGGAACCCCGATTGCGAGGCGATGCCGGCATAGCGGTACAGCCCGCGAGCGTCGGCGAACTGCGGCCGCCAGAACGCCTGATAGCCGACGCCGAGCCAGCGATGATCGGCCATCACCTTGCGCGCGCGCCACCACAGATAGGTGCGCCCGGTCAGGTCGGGCGTCTTGCCGATCAGCCGCAGCAGGTCGCCGAGCCGATCGCGGCCGAGCGACCATGCCGCCGCAGCGACGCTGCCGGCCACCGCCAGCCCTACCGCCGTCGCCAGCCGCCGCACCCGCCGAGGGGAACGCGCCAGCATCGCCGTACCCAGCAATACCGCCAACGCCAGCGCGGTCGACGCGGCACCGTCGACCGAGCGGCTCGCCAGACAAATCGCCGCTCCCGCCAGCCCGCCCGCCAGGCAG
>NZ_CAHJXA010000381.1 GCF_903644135.1 Sphingomonas bacterium
CGAAGAACGAGACGAAGCCCATCAGCCCCGAGATTGTTGATTTCCGCTGAGAGCTGACCCGGGGAGCGCCAAGTTTCCACTGAGAATTGACCCATGTTCTGACCCTTTTCCTGGCCGCTGGGTCGGGGGATCAAGGAGTGATCGACATGGCGTTACTGAGCGTGATCCGACGCTGGCATTTCCGCGAGGGGATGCCGATCCGAGAGATAGAGCGGCGCACAGGCTTGTCGCGCAACACGGTCCGCAAGTACCTGCGAGCGGGCACGGTGGAGCCGAAGTTCAAGGTTCCCGAGCGACCGAGCAAGCTGGACGCGTTTGCTGAGAAGCTGTCAGGGTGGCTGCGCATCGAGGCGGGCAAATCGCGCAAGCAGAAGCGCACGGCCAAGCAGATGTACGCTGATCTGGTGGCCCTGGGCTATGACGGCTCCTACGGGCGCGTCGCCGCTTTCGTGCGAGCCTGGAAGGCCGACCGTCAACGCGACGCCCAGACCAGCGGCCGCGGCACCTTCGTTCCCCTAGTCTTTGCGCCTGGCGAGGCCTTCCAGTTCGACTGGAGCGAGGACTGGGCCGTGCTCGGAGGCGAGCGGACCAAGCTGCAGGCCGCGCATACCAAGCTCTCGCACAGCCGGGCCTTCATCGTGCGGGCCTATCCGCTCCAGACCCATGAGATGCTGTTCGACGCGTTGACTCAGGCGTTCCGAGTGTTGGGCGGGGTGCCGCGGCGCGGGATCTTCGACAACATGAAGACCGCGGTCGATCGCATCGGGTCTGGCAAGGCCCGGCAGGTCAACGCCCGCTTCGCAGCGATGGCCAGCCACTACTTGTTCGAGCCCGATTTCTGCAACCCTGCTTCCGGTTGGGAGAAGGGCCAGGTCGAGAAGAACGTCCAGGATGCGCGTCGTCGGCTGTGGCAGCCGCTGCCGAGCTTCCCGGATCTGGGCGCGCTCAATGCGTGGCTTGAGCAGCGCTGTATCGAGCAGTGGAACGAGATCCAGCATGGCGTCCTGCCCGGCACGGTCGCCGACGCGCAGGCCCAGGAGGTCGCCAGCTTGATGCCGCTGGGCCGTCCCTTCGACGGCTTCGTCGAACACGCCAAGCGCGTGTCGCCGACCTGCCTCGTGCACTTCGAGCGCAACCGCTACAGCGTGCCAGCGTCCTTCGCCAACCGGCCGGTCAGCCTTCGAGTCTACCCGGAGCGGATCGTGATCGCCGCCGAGGGGCAGGTCCTGTGCGAGCATAGCCGGATCATCGAGCACTCCCACCGCTCGATCGGAAAGACGGTTTACGACTGGCGGCATTACCTGGCGGTGATCCAGCGCAAGCCGGGAGCGCTGCGCAACGGCGCTCCGTTCGCGGGCATGCCCAACGGCTTCCGGCGCCTGCAGGAGCATCTGCTCAAGCGTCCGGGCGGCGACCGGGAGATGGTGGAGATCTTGGCCTTGGTCCTGCAGCACGACGAGCAGGCGGTGCTCTGCGCCGTCGAGCTGGCCTTGGAAGCAGGCGTACCCACCAAGACCCACATCCTCAACATCCTGCACCGACTGGTCGACGGCAAGACTGACAAGGCCGCCAGGATCGATGCTCCGCAAGCGCTCAGCCTGCGGCGCGAACCGGAGGCCGACGTCGAACGCTATGATGCACTGCGCGGGAAGGATCTGCGCCATGCGTCATGATCCCGCCAGCGCCGCCGTCGTGGTCATGCTGCGCGGCCTCAAGATGTACGGCATGGCCCAGGCTGTCGGCGATCTCATCGAGCAGGGCGCGCCAGCCTTTGAAGCGGCGGTGCCCACGCTATCCCAGCTGCTTAAAGCAGAGGTTGCCGAGCGTGAGGTCAGGTCGATCGCCTACCAGATCAAGGCCGCCCGCTTCCCGGCGTACAAGGATCTGGCCGGCTTCGACTTCGCTTCCAGCGAGGTCAACGAAGCCATGGTTCGCCAGCTGCACCGATGCGAGTTCATCGTCGGCGCCGACAACGTCGTGCTGATCGGCGGGCCGGGCACCGGCAAGACCCACATCGCGACAGCGCTGGGCGTGCAGGCGGTCGAGCATCACCGCAAGAAGGTCCGGTTCTTCTCCACCGTCGATCTGGTCAACGCGCTCGAGCAAGAAAAGACTCTGAACAAGGCGGGCCAGCTTGCCGAGCGGCTACTCCGCCTCGACCTCGTCGTCCTAGACGAACTCGGCTACCTGCCGTTTAGCCCGTCAGGCGGCGCCTTGCTGTTCCACCTGCTCAGCAAGCTTTACGAACGTACCAGTGTCGTCATCACCACCAACCTCAGCTTCAGCGAGTGGTCCGGCGTGTTCGGCGATCCCAAGATGACCACGGCGCTGCTGGATCGCCTCACCCACCACTGCCACATCCTCGAAACCGGCAACGACAGCTTCCGCTTCAGGATCAGCGCCGCCGCCATCAAACCTCGGAAGGAGAAGATCCATGACTTGACCAACTCATCCCCAGGCGTGGCATAACTGCAAGACCGGGTCAGCTCTCGATGGAAATCCCGGGTCAGCTCTCAGCGGAAATCAACACATCAAAGCCTCCGGAATTTCC
>NZ_CAHJXA010000382.1 GCF_903644135.1 Sphingomonas bacterium
TCCGGCGCTCGACCGTGCCGGGCGGGCTGCTGCCGTCGACGGTGTCACGCGCCGCCTCGACGCCGGCGATCTCGGCGACGGCGGCACGGCCGCCTGGACCGCGCGGCTGATCGAGGATGGCGGCATCCACTTCGAACGGCTGTGGCGCGGCGTGACCGACCACCACATCGTCGAGGCCTCGTTCATCGCCTCGGCGGAGGCGCGCAAGCTCCACACGCTCGCGACCGAGCAGGCGGACAGCTTCGCCCAAGCCGGCAAGCTGGTGCCGATGAAGGGCGCCGCCGCCCAGGCCGAGATCGACGACGCCGGCGAGGAGCCGACCGACGAGCCGGCGACCGACGAGCAAGGCCGCTCGACGACGCTGGCACGCGGCGAGAGCCGGGTGGCCCGGCCGTCGCAGCTTCTCGACGCGATCCTGCTGGCCGGCCGCAAGGGCCTCGCCATCCAGCGCTACAAGGGGCTCGGCGAGATGAACGCTGACCAGTTGTGGGAGACGACGCTCGACCCCTCGCACCGCACGATGCTGCGCGTGACCTCCAACGACGTGTCGGCGGCCGACATGATCTTCACCCAGCTGATGGGCGAAGTCGTCGAACCGCGCCGCGAGTTCATTCAGGACAATGCCTTGAACGTCGCCAATCTGGACGTTTAGTTCGGAACCGGCTCTGACGTCTCAAGGTAGCTTTCAGCTATTGCAAGGTACCCCACAGCGATTTTCATAGTTAGTTGCAGTCTGAAACAACCTTATCGTCTGCTTCAAGAAGCAATTGCTTGTTCGCTGAAAGCTCTTGGCCCAAGATCTAGGGCTTTGGTGTGAAGCTATCCCAGCGCTCAATCCAGGAGGTGGCGAACCGCAGTATTGCTGCCGCATCGACGAGCAGGGCGGCGACTTGTCTCGCACGGCACTCGCAGCAGCAGCCTGCATCGACGAAGTCTGACACGATCCGCTCGATATGGTTCTCGGGCATGCCTGGTCAAATACCGCTGATGTGGACGCCATCGAGGCAGTCCATACTCGGACTTCGCCTCGACGTTGATCACCACCGGACTCACCGTCTCGCAAGTCATAGCGTCGCCTCAAACCGGTCTGTTATGCCGGGCTCCAGCAAACCGCCGTCCATTGGACGCCGCACACGGTCGCCGAGCGGATCACCCGGACTTTGCGCGTAGCGTGGCGCGCCGAAGCGCGCAATTACGCCGGCCTGCGCCTCCAGCGCGCGCCGGTCCTGGCGAACCACCGGTGCGATGAACGTCTTGATAATGAGCGCCTTGAGCGGACCGGGAACAATGCCTTTCGGCGTCGTGAAGCAGGCGACCGGACGGATCATCGCGGTTTTGACGGCGTGAAGAACACGAGCACCGGCTGCGCGTCGAGATCGACCTGCCTAACCGACTAGCGGCATTGCTGGTACCGCGCCTGATCCTCCAGCCGCTGGTCGAGAACGCGGTGAAGTACGCGCTCGGTGCCTCGCACGACATGGTGACCATCCGCATCATCGCCGCGACGACGCACCGGCGGCTGGCGCTGACGGTAGAGGACGACGGGTGTAGCCGGAACGACGCCGCGGGGTTCGGGATCGGCCTTGCCAACGTCCGCGAGCGACTGCGCCTGCGGTACGGCGCGGCGGCCGAGCTGATCGCAGGCCCGCGGGCTGGCGGCGGCTATCGCGCGCAGATCGCGCTGCCGCATGGCTGATCGCCTACGCGTCCTGGTCGTTGACGACGAGCCCGCCGCCATCCGACGCCTCGTGCGGCTGTGCGAGGCGCTCCCCGATATCCAGATCGCGGCCACCGCCAGCGACGGGCAAGAGGCGCTCGCTGTCCTCGACCGCATCACCGTCGACCTGATCCTGCTCGACATCGAGATGCCCGGCATGACGGGGCTGGCGTTCGCCGAGCATCTGGTCGGCCGACGGCCGGCACTCGCGATCGTGTTCATCACCGCATTCGAGCGTTTCGCTATCCAGGCGTTCGCGGTCAACGCGGTCGGCTATCTGCTGAAGCCGGTCGACCCGGCGCTGCTGCGCGCCACGATCGATCGCGTCACACTGCGCACGGCAGCCGTTCCGCCTCCGCAAGGGAGCGACGCAGTGTTCTGGGCACCCTGCCGCGGCACGCTGGTGCGGCTGGAGGCCAGCGACATCGACCGTATCAGCGGCGAGGACAATTACGTGAGGCTGCATTGCGGCACGATGAGCTATCTCGTCGCCGAACGCCTCCACGCGATCGAACGGCGGCTCGGCAGCTCCGGCTTCGTCCGCATCCACCGCTCGAGGCTGGTCAATCGCGACCGGATCGTGGCGCTGGTGCCCGATAGCGGCAGCTGGGCCGTTCGCCTATCTTCGGGCGCGCAGCTCGCGGTCGGCCGCTCGTTCCTCCCCGCCTTGCGACAGGCGCTGAAGGTCACCTGATGCGGCAACGCGTTCTGAACCAACGCAAGAGCATGCCCGTGACCCAAAGCACGAAGCCGCTGCGCGGCATGGGTCTTGGTGGTGAGGTAGTGCGCCTGCACTGAGGTTTGGCGGCGCGGC
>NZ_CAHJXA010000383.1 GCF_903644135.1 Sphingomonas bacterium
TTGCCCTCGGGCAGGTCGAGCACCGCCAGCCGCATCGCGGTCAGCCGGTTGGCGCCCGCGTAGAGCAGCTTGGTGGGCGACACTGCGGTCTCGGGGCTGCCGCCGGGCAGGTCGCCCGATCCGCTCTCGTGGGCGATCGCGGTCAGCCGGCCGTCGCGGGTCGCACCCAGGCGGACGCGCTGGACGGTAGCGGGGCGGTGCGTCGTGTTGTTGAAGATGGAGGGGCGGGTAAGCGCCAGTTTGACCGGCCGGTTCGCCGCCTTCGCACCGAGCGCGGCGAGGATCGCGTCGGCGCGGACGAACAGCTTGCCGCCGAACCCGCCACCGACATAGGGCGTATCGAGCCGGACGTTTTCCTTGGGGATGCCAAGCGTCTTGGCGACGTCGCCCTTGCCCCAGGCGATCATCTGGCTGGCGGTGTAGAGCGTCAGCCTGTCGCCGTTCCATATGGCGGTCGTGGCATGGGGCTCCATCATCGCGTGGCTGTGATCGGGGGTGGAGTAGGTCGCGTCGACCGTCACCGGCGCGGCGGCGAACGCGGCCTCGAACTGGCCCACGCGCTCGATCGGCGGCGCGGATGATCCTTCGCCCGAGCTGTCGCCCTTGAGCGGCGCCGCCTTGAGCGCGGCATCGAGATCGTAGCCGCCCTTCTCGCGCGCATAGTCGATACGGACCAGCGCGGCGGCGGCGCGCGCCTGTTCGAAGGTGTCGGCGACGACGACCGCCAGCGCTTGGTGATAATGCTCCACCACCGGCCCGCCGAGCAGGTGCGCGGTGTTGAAGTCGCCCTTGACCAGCTTGCCCGCATTTTCATGGGTCACGATCGCCAGCACGCCCGGCGCGGCGCGCGCAGCGGCGGTGTCGATGCGAATCACCCGGCCCTTGGCGATCGCGCTCCCGACGACATAGCCATAGGCGGGGTTCATGACGACGTCGTTGCGCTCATAGGCATAGCGCGCGGTGCCGCTGGTCTTGGCCGGGCCGTCGATGCGATCGGTGGGCCTGCCGATGACCTTGAGCTGGTCGATCGCGTTCGTGCCCGCGGGTGTGTCGAACTTCATGGCGGTCAGGCCTTCGCTTCGGCGAGGACGGAAGCAAGCGCGCGCTCGGCGAGCGGCAGCTTGAAGGCGTTGTCGGCGGTCGGTCGGGCGCCGGCGAAGGCGCGGGTGGCGGCCGCCTTCGCACCTTGCGGCAGCAGCACGTCGGCCGCCTCGACCCGCCAGGGCCTGGGCGCGACTCCGCCGAACGCGACGCGGCCGGTGCCGTCCTTCCGGATCACCGCCGCCACCGACACGAGCGCGAACGCGTAGGACGCACGGTCGCGCACCTTGCGATAGAAATGCCGGCCATCGAGCGGCGGGGGCAGGGTGATCGCGGTGATCAGCTCGCCGGGCTGGAGCGTCGTCTCGACCTGCGGCGTCGTGCCCCACAGCCGGTGGAAGTCGGCGATGGGTATCGCGCGCGTCTGGCCGTCGGGCTTTACCGTCTCGATGGCTGCGTCGAGCACCCGCATCGCCACCGCCATGTCGCCGGGATGGGTCGCGATGCACGCATCGGAGGTGCCGATCACGCCGAGCTGGCGCGAATAGCCGCCGATCGCCGCACAGCCGGAACCGGGCTCGCGCTTGTTGCACGGCTGATTGGGGTCGTAGAAATATGGGCAGCGGGTGCGCTGGAGCAGGTTGCCCGCGGTCGTCGCCTTGTTGCGCAACTGGCCCGACGCGCCCGCGACGATCGCACGGGTGAGGACGCCATAGCCGCGGCGGACGCGGTCGTCCGCGGCAAGCGTCGTGTTGGTGACGAACGCGCCGATGCGCAGGCCGCCTTCCGGAGTCTTCTCGACGCGGTCGAGCCCGAGATCCTGGAGGTCGACCAGGTGGGTCGGCGTCTCGATCTCGAGCTTCATCAGGTCGAGCAGGTTGGTGCCGCCCGCCAGGAACTTGGCGCCTGGCGTTCGCGCGACGATCGCCGCCGCCCCGGCCGGGGACTTGGCGCGCTCGTAAGTGAAGCTCCTCATGTCTGGACTCCCGCGAGGTCGGCCATCGCCTCGGCGATGTTGGAATAGGCGCCGCAGCGGCAGATGTTGCCGCTCATCCGCTCGCGCATCTCTGCCGTGGTCAGCGCCGGCTTGGCGGTGATGTCCGCCTGGACGTGGCTGGGGATGCCGGCGCGCATCTCGTCGAGCACCGCGACCGCCGAGCAGATCTGCCCCGGGGTGCAGTAACCGCACTGGTAGCCGTCATGCTTGATGAACGCCGCCTGCATCGGATGCAGCCTGTCCGGCGTGCCGAGGCCCTCGATCGTCGTCACCGCGTCGCCGTCGTGCTGGAGCGCCAGACTGAGGCAGGCGTTGATCCGCTGGCCCTCGACAATCACCGTGCAGGCGCCGCACTGGCCGTGATCGCATCCTTTCTTGGTACCGGTGAGATGGAGATGCTCGCGTAGCGCGTCCAGGAGCGTGGTGCGCGGGTCGAGGTCGAGCGAGCGCGCCCGGCCGTTGACCTTGAGCGTGACCGGCATCGTCGCGAC
>NZ_CAHJXA010000384.1 GCF_903644135.1 Sphingomonas bacterium
CGGACGTGGTCATGTCGGGGGTGAGCGGCGGGAACGGCTGCGGATGGGCGGGAAGAGCGAGCACCCCTGTCGGCGCTGGAGCAGCTTCCGCCGCCGAGGCCCCCGCCACTGCGGGCACTACGAGCGCGCCGGTCAGCCCGGCCGCGATCAGTTCGCGCCGGTCCAAACCTATATCCTTGCTGTCGACCATGTCCTCAGCTCCAGGCCAGGGCGGGGCCATAGAACCGCGCGGCCACGTCGCGCTCATACGGCATGTGCGCCGGCCGATGGACCAGCTCCAGATGGACGCCGAACGGCGTGCGCGCATAGACCCAGGTCGCCCCCTTGTCAGCGCCGGTGGAAGGCTTGCCGATGTCGCCGACGATCTCCACCCCCGGCTGCGCCCGGAGGTAGTCGGCGGCGCGGGCGACATCCTCGACCCAGATGGCGATATGGACGGCGCCGTTGTCGCTCACGCGGGGAGGTTGCTTGGGCGCGCCGGGGCCGGTGAACTGCAGCAGCTCAAGGTTCAGAGTGGGACCGAAGCGCAGGAAGGCGACCGCCACCGTGGCGCCGGGAGCGGCTTCCTCCTTGCTCTCCAGCCCGGCGGCCGGAGGTGCGCGGAACAGCAGATCGGCGCCGACTACCTCGACAAAGAAGCGCGTCGCCTCGTCGAGATCGCGGACGACGATGCCGGCATGATCGATGTTGCGGGCGCCCGGAATGCCGCGCCGATCGACCGGGCCTGCCGGTGCGGCGCTGGCGGGCATGCCGATGGCGCCGGTCACACCCAGCCCGGCGGCGGCTCTGAGCATGGTTCTTCGATCGGTCGCCGCGGGATCAAGCTCGTCCCGCATCTCATGCTCCCGCTTCTTCGCGCATCCGGTGCGCGACGGTCATGCCGGCCGCGGCGAGCACGGCGCGGGTCGTTTCTCCCGCCTTGCGGCCCGCCGTCGCCGCATCCATCGCGTCGGCCTCCAGGCTGAAGACCTCCTCGCTGATGGTGCGGATCTGCCCCTTGGCGAGCAGCGCCTGCAGGAAGGCGACCAGCGGCAGTTCGCCTTCGCCGGGCCAGCGGCGGTGCTGCATGGTGTCGTCGATCAGCTTGGCCTCGATCTGGCGGCGCGGCGCATCGCTGAGCTGGACCGTGCGGATGCGCTCGCCCGGCACGGCTTCCAAGTTGGCGATGGTCTGGCCGGCCTTGAAGAAGTGCCACGAGTCCATCATCACGCCGGCGTTGGGCCGTCCAGCGCCGCCGACGACCGCCATTGCGTCCGCAACCGTCGGGCAGCCGAAGAAAGGCATCGGCTCCAGATCGACCCAGATGTCGCGGGCGGCCGCGCGGTCGCAGAGCGCACCGAACCCATCGACAAGCTGCTGCAGCGGCGCGCCGTCCTTGAGATAGGCGGCGGTCGCCAGGATCTGGCGCAGACCCAGCGCGTCGCAGACCTCCAGCGCGTGATCGACCGAAACGCGCCAGCGGCGGTTCATCTCGGGATCGAAGTCGTGCTCGTCGAGCTGGACCGGCGCCCAGGTGGTCACCGTGTCGAGGTGGCGCAGCGCGACGCCATGGTCGGCGGCGAGCGCCAGCATGTCCTTTGCCGACGAGCCTTGCGCAAGCGTGTCGTCATAGGTGATCGGCGCCACCGCCAGGCTTGCAAAGTTGCCGGCGGCGGCAGCCTTGACGTGGTCGGCGAACGATAGCTTGCGCACCGGCGCCGCCCAGAAGGCGAAGTCGATCACCGCCTCACTCACCGCCGGCTTCCTTCTCGCGCGATCCGAACATGGCACCCGCCATTCCGCTCATGAAGGCGAAGTCGGTGCGCACGATCTCGAAGGTCTTCATGCTGCGGTCCGCTCGCAAGAGTGCGGGCAGCCGCGCCTCGTACTTGCTGCGGTAATCGCGCTTCATCTGCACGTTGTAGAAGTCTTCGCGGTCGATCCACATCTCGTGGATGATGATCAGGCCGGGCTCCTCGTCGCTGCGGCTGAGCACCGTGTTCAGGAAGGTGGGCTCGGTGCGCATGCGGTCGTTCACCTCGTCGACCAGCGCCAGATATTCGTCGACGCACTCAGGCTTGAGCGGGATCGTCGTGAGCAGGGTGAAGGGCTTGGCGGCCATGACGCTTCCTTGTCGATCAAGGCTTATTGCTATTCGGGAACGGTCGGCCCAGAAGAAGGTTTCCCGCCTCGGAGCAGAAAGTCGCCTGTGCCGATCCGAACCCGTCCAGTCCTCGGCTTGGCCCTGACTGCGTTGATCGGCACCGGATGGGCGGCGTCTGCAACGGCCCAGACGCTGCCGCTCGATCCGCCCGCTTTCGCACCGCTGCGGCCGGACGACAGCGCAAGAGGCGTCGTGTCTGGCGCGCTCGGCGCGGACCTGAAGGACATCGCCGCCGGCGACGGTCTGCAGGCCAGCTTCGGCGGCGAGGTGCGCCAGCGCGTCGAGCACTACAGCCACGAGATGTTCGGTCTCGGCCCCGTGCTCGACGACAGCTACGATCTGTCGCGCATCCTCGCCTTCGCCGACCTGCGGCTGGCGGG
>NZ_CAHJXA010000385.1 GCF_903644135.1 Sphingomonas bacterium
CTGCTCGACGGCTATGGCGGCGACGACGTGCTGGTCGGCGGGCCCGGCGCGGACGTGTTCCGGATCGAGCGTGGCAACGGGTCGGACGTGATCGTCGGCTTCGCGCCCGGCACCGACAAGCTGCGGCTTGCGGGCGTCGCGCTCACCAGCTTCGCGCAAGTGACAGCGGCGGCGCGGCAGGTCGGCCGCGACACGGTGATCGCGATCGGCGGCGGCGAGACGGTAACGCTGCGCGACGTGGCGCTGCCGGCGCTGAGCGCCGGCGACGTGCAGCTGCCGATCGACCTCTCGGCCATGACACCGACCTTCCGCGACGAGTTCGACGCCTTCGTCACCCGTGACCGGGGCGGGCCGTGGCTGACCGATTATGGCCTCGGCAAGCCCGCCTACGATCATGGCCTGCCGGGCGAGGCGGAGGTCTATGTCGACCGCCGCTACACCGGCTCGGGCACCCGCGCGCTCGGCATCGATCCGTTCGCGATCGAGCCCGGCGGGGTGCTGGCGATCACCGCCGCGCCGGTGACCGCCGCCGCCCGGCCCTGGCTGGGCGCGGCGGCCTATACGTCCGGGGTGATCAGCACCAACCACCGCTTCGCGCAGACCTATGGCTATTTCGAGGTGCGCGCGGCGCTGCCGGCGGGCCAAGGCTTCTTCCCCGCCTTCTGGCTGTTGCCGCAATCGGGCGCATGGCCGCCCGAGATCGACATCGTCGAGGCGCTGGGACAGGAGCCGGGCGTGGTCCACATGACCGCGCACGACCAGGTCGACGGCCGCCACGTCAGCGCGGAGGCCGTCACCTACCTCGACGATCCGGCGGCGATGCACCGCTATGGGCTGAACTGGACCCGCGCCGCCTTGGCCTGGTACGTCGATGGCGTCGAGGTCGCGCGGCAGCCGACGCCCGCCTCGCTGCGCCAGCCCTGCTATATCAACCTCAACCTGGCGGTGGGCGGCAGCTGGGCCGGTCCGCCCGACGCCACCACCGGCACCGGCACGATGCGGATCGATTACGTGCGCGTGTACGCCAACGCCGATACGGTAATGGCACCCCGCCGGCCGTGAAGGTTTAGCGCAGCGCCGCCGTCAGCGAGACGCGCGTGCCGGCGTGGAGCGCGTCATACTCGACCGTCGAGCGCAGGCTCTGCGCCATCGCCTGGATCAGCCGCGTGCCCAGCCCGGTGCCGCGCGGGGTCTGGCCCGCTTCTATCCCGCAGCCATCGTCCTCGACCGACAGGCGGAACGCGTCGTCGCCGCGCTGCCGCAGCGCCACCCGCACCTCGCCGGGGCCGGCGGGATAGGCGTATTTGCAGGCGTTGGTGACCAGTTCGGTGACGATCACCCCCAGCGATACCGCGCGGTCGGTCGGCAGCCGCACCGCATCCGCCTCGAAGCGCAGGTCGCGGGGCGCGGTGTCGGTCGACCAGGTGTCGCCCAGCTCGGCGAACAGCGCCCCCAGATAGTCGCGCATGTCGACATTCTCGACATCGCCGGCGGTGTAGAGCCGGCGATGGACCTGGGCGATCGCCTCGATCCGCCGCTGGGTATCGGCCAGCGCCTCGCGCGCGGCTCCCGCCTCGACGGCGGTGGACTGCAGCCGCACCATCGCCGCGACCAGCTGGAGCGAATTGGCGACGCGATGATTGACCTCGCCGAGCAGCGCCTCCAGCCGCAGGTTGCTGGCGCGCAGCCCCTCCTCGGCGACCGCCTTCTGCCGCTCCAGCAGCGACCGCGCGCGCACCTGGTCGAGCGTCGCCGCGAGCAGGTCGAAGAAATCCTCGCCGACCGACTTGACGACGTAATCGGCCGCCCCCGCCTTCAGCGCGGCGACGGCGATGCGGCCCTCGTCGGTGCCGGTGACATAGACCACCGGCGGCGGCACCGGTAGCGCGCTCAGCCGCGCCAGGGTCTGCAAGCCGTCGAGCCCCGGCATGTAATGATCGACCGCGACCACGTCGAAAGCGGTGGCGGCGGCGAGCGCCACCCCCGCCTCGCCATCCTCGGCCAGCGTCACCTGATAGCCGCGCCGCGCCAGCGAGCGGGCGGCCAGCCGGCGCAGGCCCGCATCGTCGTCGATGTAGAGGAGGCTCGCCGCCTCGCTCATCCGCAGCGGACCGTCATGCTTCCACCTCGGGGACCTGGATCACGGTCAGGAACAGCCCGAGCTGGCGGATCGCCTGCGCGAAATTCTCGTAATCGACTGGCTTGGTGATGTAGACGTTGCAGCCCAGGTCATAGCAGCGCTGGATCTCGATCTTGTCGTCGGTGGTGGTCAGCACCACGACCGGCGCGCGGCGCAGCGGGCTGGTGTCGGCCTTGATCCGCTGCAGGATATCGGTGCCGCTCATGTCGGGCAGGTTGAGGTCGAGCAGGATCAGCGCCGGGCCGTTCTTGGCCGGCCCGTCGGCAGCGTCGAACAGGAACTCCAGCGCGCTGCCGCCGTCGGTGAAGTGGCGAATGTCGTTGAGGATGCCGGCGCGGCGGATGTTCTTCTCGATCAGGCGGGCATGGCCGGCATCGTCCTC
>NZ_CAHJXA010000386.1 GCF_903644135.1 Sphingomonas bacterium
GTTGCCGGCCGAGCCGGTCGCCGCCCGCTAGCGCAGTTTGGCGATCGCCAGTCCGTCCAGCTGGGCGCGGTCCTTGATCGACTCCTCGCTGCGCGTCATCGCCTTGGCGATCGCCTTCAGCGCCATGCCCTTCTTGGCCAGCGTGTGGAGCTTCTGGACCTCATCCTGCGTCCAAGGCTGGCGGTGACGCTCAAAGCCTTCGCCTTTCGCCATCAGCCTTGCTCCTCGACCGCGACGATCTCGATCGCTTCGGCGATGCCGTTGAAGTCGACGCGCTCACCCGCCTCCGCGCCGATCACCGCCCGGGCGAGCGGGGCCTGGAAGCCGATCCGGCCGGTCGCCGGCTCCGCCTCGTCGCCGCCGACGATCGCGATCGTCCGGACAGCGCCGTTCAGCCGGAACGTCACCCGCGAGCCGATGCCGGCCTGACCCGCTGCAGGTGCAGCCGCCAGTTCGGCGGTCGATCGGCGGGTGTGCCAGTAGCGCAGCTCGCGCTTCAGGACGTCCCGCGCCTCGTCGTCAGCCGCGACCGCGACGGCAGCCTCGACCGCCGCCACCTTGGCCTCGATCAGCGCCAGCCCGCGCGGCGTGACGAGGTTCGGCCCCGGCGCGATCGGCAGTTCGAAGCGCGGCTCCTTGTGCTCCTCGTCGCTCTCGCGCCGAAACGCGACACTCATGGGAGTAGGCTCATTCGAAGATCGCGCCCCATTTGCGCGCCGGGCGGTCGCGCCAGTGGCCGCGGTGATAAGCGTCGCTGGCGAGCAGCGGCATGACGCTGCCGGCTTCGGCGAACACCATCTGCTCGATGCCGGTGTTGACCTTGCCCCACGACGCCGCCTCCTGCAGCGTCGACGACGAGCAGGCACCGTCACGCACGTCGGCGACGGTGATCTGGATCGCGTATTTGTGCACCTGCACGTCGTCATGGCCCAGGATCTCGGCGCAGACGACGGTGTCCTGGATAAAGTTCTTGGGCACGCCGCCGCCGATCATCAGCAGCCCGGTGGTGCCGGCCTTGATCTTGATGTCGGTCAGCTCGCGGAAGTCGGCGACCGCATCGATCATCAGATAGGGCTTACCGGCCTTGGCAGCGTCGACCTGGTGCTTGACCAGCCCGAACCCCGCCGAGCTGTCGACGAACGCCGGGCAGAAGATCGGCACGTCATGCTCATAGGCGAGCTTGACCAGGCTATTGTCCTTCTTGCCGTGCTGGGTCAGGTAGCGGCCCATCTCGCGGATGAACGCACGCGACGAATAGGCCTTCGGCTCCAGCGACTCCGCGATCTCGAAGATCGTGTGATCGACGTTCTGCAGCTGCTCCTCGTCGATATAGGTGTCGTAGATGCGATCGATCAGCAGCGAGCGCAGCGTATCGTCGTCGGGCACCTCCAGCGCCTGATAATGCTTGTGGCCGAGGCCTTCGAAGAAATCCATGTCGACAATGGTCGCGCCGGTGGCGACGATGCCGTCGACCATGTTGTTGCGCACCAGCTCGGCATAGAGGTCCATGCAGCCGCCCGCCGAGGTCGATCCGGCGATCACCAGGAAGATCGTGCAGTCGCGGTCGGCCAGCATGTCGTTGTAGATGCCGGTCGCACGGCCGAGGTCGCGGCTGGTAAAGCTCATGTCCTTCATCGCATCGACGATCGGCCGCGCGTCGAAGCTGGTGATGTCGATGTGCTTGACCTGCTTGGAGAGCAGTTCGGCCTTGCGCGTGTCGTTGATCTGGTCGGTCATGAGGTTTTCCACATAAGATGTCTGTCACCCCGGGCCTGTCCCGGAGGTCCAGGGTCACGGACGCAGCGCTGCTTGGCTCTGGATCCCGGGACGAGCCCGGGATGGCGATGCGAGATTACAGCGTGACGACGTTCGACGTCTTCTGGACGGCAACGTCGAGGTACAGCGACGCCATCGGCTCGTCCGCCACGATCACCGCCTCGTCCGCGCCGAACCCGTTGAACTGCGTCCGCATACACGCGCCATAGGCACCGAGCATCCCGATCTCGAGATAGTCGCCCGCCACCACGTCGGCCGGCAGCAGGAACGGCCCGGTCATGTGGTCGAGGTCGTCGCAGGTCGGGCCGTAGAAGCTGAACGGATGCTCACGCATGTCGGACATCGGCTCGCGCAGCAGCGTGACCGGGAACCGCCAGCCGAGATGCGCCGCGTCGAACAGCGCGCCGTACGCGCCGTCGTTGATGTACAGCTCCGATCCGCGACGCCGCTCGACGCGGACCACCAGCGACGAATATTCTGCACACAGCGCGCGGCCCGGCTCCGCCCACAGCTCCGCCGAGTAGCTGATCGGCAGCGACTCGAAAGCGCGGTGAATGGTGTCGAAATACCGCTCCAGCGGCGGCGGCTCCATGCCCGGATAGGTCGAGGGGAAACCGCCACCGACGTCGATGACGTCGACCGTCACCGCCGCATCGACGATCGCCGCGCGCACCCGCTCCATCGCCTGGGTATAGGCGTCGGGCGTCATCGCCTGCGACCCGACATGGAAGCAGATGCCGAGCGC
>NZ_CAHJXA010000387.1 GCF_903644135.1 Sphingomonas bacterium
TCGAGCGCCGGATCAAGCGCGCCGCCCAGCGCCAGCGCCTCGATGATCGAGGCGTCGTAGCGGCGCGGGACGTAGCGCATCAGCGTCCGCATCCGCCGCGCGTGCTCGACCAGCTGGCGCAGGTCGCCGCCGGTGCGCGGGCCGCCGCTGGTCTCGAACATCATCGCCGCGACGCCGGCATCGACCAGATAGTCATCGAGCGCGGCGTCGTCCTTGAGGTACACCTCGGACCGGCCCTTGGTGGCCTTGTAGAGCGGCGGCTGGGCGATGAAGAGGTGGCCGCGCTCGATCAGCTCGGGCATCTGCCGGTAGAAGAAGGTCAGCAGCAGCGTGCGGATATGCGCGCCGTCGACATCGGCGTCGGTCATGATGACGATCTTGTGGTAGCGTAATTTGTCGGCGTTGAACTCGTCGCGGCCGATGCCGGTGCCCATCGCCTGGATCAACGTGCCGATCTCGCGCGACGAGATCATCCGGTCGAAGCGGGCGCGCTCGGTGTTGAGGATCTTGCCGCGCAGGGGGAGGATCGCCTGGAAATGGCGGTCGCGGCCCTGCTTGGCGGAGCCGCCGGCGCTGTCGCCCTCGACCAGGAACAGCTCGGACTTGGCGGGGTCGCGCTCCTGGCAGTCGGCGAGCTTACCAGGGAGGGAAGCGATGTCCATCGCGCCCTTGCGCCGGGTCAGCTCGCGCGCTTTCTTGGCGGCCTCGCGCGCGGCGGCTGCGTCGATCACCTTGCCGACGATGGCGCGGGCGTTGGCGGGGTTCTCCTCCAGCCATTGCGCGAGCTTGTCGGCGATGAGCGATTCCAGCGGCTGGCGGACCTCGGACGAGACGAGCTTGTCCTTGGTCTGGCTGCTGAACTTGGGGTCGGGCAGCTTCACCGAGACGATCGCGGTCAGCCCCTCGCGCATGTCGTCGCCGGTGAGCTGCACCTTTTCCTTCTTCAGCATCCCCGACTTGTCGGCATAGTTGTTGAGCGTCCGCGTCAGCGCCGCGCGGAACGCCGCGATATGCGTGCCGCCGTCGCGCTGCGGGATGTTGTTGGTGAAGGCGAGGACGTTCTCGTAATAGCTGTCGTTCCATTCGAGAGCGACGTCCATGCCGATCGCGTCGCGCTGGCCGGAGATGCTGATCGGCTCGGGGAACAGCGGCGTCTTGGCGCGGTCGAGCCACTTGACGAACGCTGCGATGCCGCCCTCATAGAACAGCTCCACCGTCTTGGGCTCGTCGTGGCGCGCGTCGGTGATGAACAGGCGGACCCCGGAGTTGAGGAACGCCAGCTCGCGATAGCGGTGCTCGAGCTTGTCGAAGTCGAACTCAACGATCTTGAAGGTGGCGGGCGACGGCAGGAAGGTGACGCGGGTGCCCTTCTGTCCGGGCGCGGCGGTGCCGACGACCTTGAGCGGTGCCACCGCATCGCCATAGGCAAAGCGCATGTAATGCTCCTCGCCGTCGCGCCAGATCGTCAGATCGAGGAACTCGCTGAGCGCATTGACCACCGACACGCCGACGCCGTGCAGCCCGCCCGACACCTTGTAGGCGTTGTCGTCGCTCGAGTTCTCGAACTTACCGCCGGCGTGGAGCTGGGTCATGATGACCTCCGCCGCCGATACGCCTTCCTCCGCGTGGATGCCGGTCGGGATGCCGCGACCATTGTCGGTGACGCTGACCGAGCCGTCGGGGTTCAGCTGAATGTCGATCCGATCGCAATGCCCCGCCAGCGCCTCGTCGATCGCATTGTCGCTGACCTCGAACACCATGTGATGCAGGCCCGATCCGTCATCGGTGTCGCCGATATACATGCCCGGCCGCTTGCGCACCGCGTCGAGGCCCTTGAGCACCTTGATCGAGGAAGCGTCATAGTCGTTGACGTTGGGATTCTGGGCAGTGTCTGTCATGCCGAGCATATAGGCTCAGGGCAGCCGGAACGGAAGCGAAATGGGCTGGAACGGCCCTGCGCGGAGGCGTGTGGATCCCCGCGGATCGCTGTCGAAAGTCGGGAACGATCGGAGGTTTGTCGGGTTGGGCCGCGCATGTACCATGACCGCCATGCCTTCTCGTTCCGGGAAGCCGATCATCTGACGCGCATCCACCTGCGCCTGGGGCTGGAGGATCTGGGCTTCCGGGTCGAGGAATGCGGTTCCGACCTGACCATCGCCAACGAACGCGACCCCGAGCTCGGCGAAGGCTCGCCCGCCTGACATCGTCAGCCCGATAGCAACACTCGCGTCGCGTCGCCCGGCAGCCCGGCGAACAGCGCCTCCTCGGTGCCGGTCATCCACACCTGGCCGTGCCCCGCCAGCCGCTCGAACAGCGCCGCGCGGCGCAGCGGGTCGAGGTGCGCGGCGACCTCGTCGAGCAGCAGGATCGGCCGCTGCCCGGCACGCTCGGCGACCAGCTCGGCATGGGCGAGGATCAGCCCCAGCAGCAGCGCCTTCTGCTCGCCGGTCGAGCAGAGCGCCGCCGGCTGCCGCTTGTCGACATGGGTGACGATCAGGTCGGTGCGGTGCGGCCCCGCCAG